>CAZWPP010000010.1:5784-22925 GCA_964635335.1 uncultured Erysipelothrix sp.
CGATACAACTTCTGTTCATCTTGAAGATTCATAAAATAAACCCACCCTGAAGTTTCTACCATTAAACCACTGTTGTTGATATTTCCATTAGAATTTACTTGATTCGATCGATTACTAACTGGAGAACATGCTGAAAAAACTAGTAACAAAGCCAAAATAATTATTTTTGTGTAGTGCCTCACGTGCGGTATCATGTGAACTCCTTTCTGTAGATAAACACCTCTTTATTTAATTGTAGCACCAGACAAATTAATTTGTTAATAAATTATCCACAAAAAACACAGACAACTCGTTCTGTGTTTTAAGAAATACCCGTAAGAGTTATTATGACTTGGTAGTTCCCATTACTTTTCTCAGCACTTCCATCCGCAAACACAATTAGTTCTAGACCACTTCTTAGACTAGATTTAAAAACAAAACTATCTTTCGTTACTTTCTCTTCTAATTTCACTTGTAAATTCAACCCTCTAAAGTACCCTGTCTTAGTATCAATCTTCCCTTGTTTTATGAGTTCATCATAGCTCGCAAGCACAACTT
Source organism: uncultured Erysipelothrix sp. (assembly GCA_964635335.1). Taxonomy (GTDB): domain Bacteria; phylum Bacillota_I; class Bacilli_A; order Erysipelotrichales; family Erysipelotrichaceae; genus DUUI01. The sequence goes on from CAZWPP010000010.1 coordinate 6,322, forward strand.
CCACATTTTCATAACGATTCATCATGAGATAGTGGACCACATTAAGTTCTTTAGGTGAAAGTCCAACAAGATCCAAAGAGATTTCTTTAACACTCTTAATAATCTCCGACTGAAGTGCTATAGTTTCATCCAAAATCTTCATCATTAAGAGTATTTTGTTTTCATCATGTTTTAATAACATCACCTTATAGGGCTTACCAATTTGAGCAGGATACGATTCCGCAACCATTCCTGAAAACTCAATTTCTAAAACATCTCCAACCTCAAAGGGTTTATCATAGTTCATCGTAAATAAACCAATTGATTCTTCATCATATAAAATATTTGATTCTGTCATCACAGTTGCGATGATTGTCTTCTTTGAAGAAGGATCCCCATTTTTAGGGACACAGCTCACAAAAAGAATTAAACAACAAACACCTAGTAGAATGCGTTTCATATTCCCTCCTTTTAAGGTTTACTCATTAATTTTTCTAATCACTCGACACGGATTACCAGCAGCTAAAACATTGTTAGGAATATCCTTAGTCACAACACTTCCTGCGCCAATAACCGCTCCTTCACCAATAGTGACACCACCCAAAATAGTAACATCACCAGCAATCCAGACATCATCTTCAATAGTCACTGGTTTACTAAACTCTAAGAGTGTTCGTCTTTCAACTTTATCGATTGGGTGAACCGGTGTTAAAATCGAAACATTTGGACCAATTAGAACATTGTTTCCAATAGTCACTTTAGCACAATCCAAAACAGTAAAATTATAATTCGCATAGAAGTTATCTCCTACATGAATGTTGTATCCATAGTCACAAAAGAAAGGTCCCACAATCCATGCATCTTTACCACAAGTCCCTATAATCTGATACAACAACGCTTCGTACTCATCACCATCTTGATTGAGTGAGTTCAGTATTCTAATGTTGTTTCTATTTATCGATCTCTCGTTTGCTAATTCTGGATCTGAAGGTAAATAGTACTCTCCAGCTAACATCTTTTCTTTCTCAGTCATCAATTTCTCTCACTTTCTTTACAAACTCAGCTACTTTCTCGTCACTAAGTATATCTAGTGTATTATTCTCTAGATACTGATAATTCACCCTCGATAAGGGTTGATGATCAACAACATACTCTCTCGCGGATGTATGCACCCATTGACAACCTGTTGATTGGATAATCGACTTAACATTATTAGCATTAACTCCCGAACCTACAACGATTTCAATCTGACTCATTTCAACCAACTTCTTAATTAACTCAACACCATCACTCGCTAGAACTTGTTGACCACTTGTTAATAATCGATCAATTCGACAATCTACTAATTGATGATAAGCATTTATAGGATCCTTTGTACTATCAAACGCTCGATGAAACACCGCTACTTTGTTGTAACGATGGCACAAATCACTAAGTTGTCTCGTTTGTTCCATGTTTATCGTCAAGTCTTTATTTAAACACCCAAAAACTAAACCATCTGCTCCATGTTGTAATAAGAGATCTCCATCAAGAAGCAACGTTCTAAATTCATCATCCTCATAAACAAAACCACCTGCTCTTTGTCTTACCATACAAAAAATTGGAAGGGGAGTTATTTGTTTCGCTTGTTGAAGTAAACCAAGTGAAGGAGTCAGTCCTCCGACATGTAAACTAGAGTTCAATTCAATTTGATCAATATCGTATTGAATCGCTGTTTTGATTTCGTTAAGGGATTGGACACATATTTCTATCTTCATATCTTCATTATACGTTTTCTTTCTGCTATAATACAGTCACAAGCGACGAAAAAGAGAACTCGGCATAACATCTTTAGAGAGTAAGTGGTTGGTGAAAACTTATGATTAAAACCGAGGGATGGCTTTGGAGCTATTAATTCGATAAGTAGGATTAATCGTGAAACTGCGTTAAAGTGAATGAGATAGTTTGGATAAAACTAAATTAAGGTGGTACCACGTTTCAAAGCGTCCTTAGCTGGACCTTTTTTTATGCACGAAAGGAGTATTGATTATGAACAAAAATAAACCTTACTATATTACAACAGCCATTGCTTATGCTTCAGGGAAACCTCACATCGGAAATGTCTACGAAATTGTCTTAGCCGATGCGATTGCACGATACAAAAGAGAACAAGGATATGATGTTTTCTTTCAAACCGGAACCGATGAACACGGCTTAAAGATTGCGACAAAAGCTCAAGAAAAAGGGGCAACTCCTCAACAGTATGTGGATGAGGTAAGTTCTCAAATCCAAGCTCTTTTCGACATGATGAATATTTCTTACGATAAATTCATGAGAACCACCGACCCAATTCACAAAGAACAAGTCAGTAAAGCTTTTGAGAAAATGGTCAAAAAAGGGGACATCTACAAATCAGTTTATGAAGGTTGGTACTGTGTTGCAGATGAATCATTCTTTACTGATGCTCAATTGGACGAAAATGGAAACTGCCCTGACTGCGGAAGGCCAGTTCATAAAGAAAAAGAAGAATCCTATTTCTTCAGATTATCGAACTATACTGAACAACTAAAACAACACATTGAAACTCATCCTGAGTTTATACAACCCGTTCAACGCAAAAACGAAATGATCAACAATTTCATAAATCCCGGTTTACAAGATTTAGCTGTTTCAAGAGCCACATTGAAATGGGGAATCGAAACCTTTGATCCAAATCATGTTATTTATGTTTGGTTAGACGCTCTAATGAACTATATTACGTCTCTTGGTTTTGATGTGGATGGCAATCATGGTGAACTCTTTAACAAGTACTGGCCAGCTGATTTACACTTAATTGGAAAAGATATTGTACGGTTCCATACTATTTATTGGCCAATTTTCTTAATGTCACTAGACATTGAACTTCCTAAACAAGTCTTTGGTCACCCATGGTTATTAGTTGGCGACTCTAAGATGAGTAAATCAAGAGGAAACACCATTTATGCAGATGATTTAACAAAAGTCTTTGGTGTCGATGCTGTTCGCTATATCATGCTTCATGAAATGCCATTTGAGCGTGATGGACACGTTACCAAAGAATCTATTATTGAACACATTAATACTGAACTAGCGAATGTGTTAGGAAACTTAGTCAAACGAACCTTATCAATGACCAATAAATACTTTGATGGTATCGTCATGAACTCAAACACTCCTGGTGATTTCGATAAAGAACTCATTGAAATGGCTAGCACTTTAGCACAAGAAGTCTCTAACAAAATGGAAACTCTTCATGTCCAAGAAGCAATTTCAGAAATTATGGAAGTTTTACGTCGTTGCAATAAATACGTCGATGAAACAACACCATGGGCACTCGATAAAGATCCAGAAACAAGACCTCGTCTTCAAACAGTTCTTTACAATCTATTAGAATCCATTCGCATAGCTGCAATTCAACTCAGATCCTTCTTACCAGAAACATCTGACAAAATACTTAATGAACTTAACACGAACCAAAGAAGTTTTGAATCCAGTAAACAATTTGGACTTTTAGAAAGTGGAATAGTCATCACCAAAGAACCAAGTGTTTTATTTGCTCGCTATGATATCCAAAAAACTCTAGAATTGTTAGATGTTGAAAAGGTAGTAATCGAACACAAAGCAGAAATTACTGTCGATGACTTTGATAAAATTGAACTTAGAAAAGGGACAGTTCTTACTTGTCAAAAACATCCTAAAGCCGATAAACTCTTAGTCTTTCAAGTAGATATGGGAGACAAAGTTCACCAAATCGTCAGTGGTATTGCTGAAAGCTATCAACCAGAAGATCTCATTGGCAAAGAAGTCCTTGTCTGTGTGAACCTAAAACCAATTAAATTACGTGGGGAACTCTCAGAAGGTATGATATTAAGTGCTGAGATGGACGGAAAGTTCCAAGTCGTTGAGATTCCAAACGTGAAAAACGGAAGCGCAATTCTATAACTATAAATCAAATTAAAACCACCCAATCAGTAGATCGGGTGGTTTTGTTTTCGTTTATTTTGTTTTAGATAACGTGTAGTGAGAAGTCAAATCAAACGGTTCTTCATTTGTATAGAACTTAGGTGCTTTGAAATCTAAATTCACTCCATTAGGGACATTCGAAGGTTCAATCGCAATTGCACTAAAATTCTTTGCCTTCTGGCCACGTTCATTCACAAAACCTTCATCAAAGAAGTTAGCTGTATAAATAACTACAGCTTCTCCTGTCGTTTTAATATTCAGTGATTGCTTATTTGTAGGCTCAAACAAAGTAATTGAGTGTTTATCCGTCAAAATAAATGGATGGTCAATTAATCGCGTTAATTCAAACTGAGGGTGTTGTTTCTTGACAACTTTTCGAATCATATTCGGTACTCTAAAATCAAAAGCCGTATTGACTGTATTAATTTTCTCAGCACTTGGACAATACGTTTCATCGAGTTTTACTACCTCATATGCATCAACTGACATTAAATGATCCAATATGGTTTCAGAGTTTCCTAGATTAAAATACATATGATTAGTCATATTGATTGGTGATTTTGTTTGTGGAAAAGCCTTATGATTCATCATTAATGTATAACCAGCAAGTTTATAGGTCACAATGTATTTTATTTTGGATGGATATCCTCCAGCTGAATGATCAACTTCTTTCGTAAACACTAAACTAGGGAAACGATCATCATCTTCATAAAACATATCCATATTGACAGTATGAAGTCCAGTCATTCCACCATGTAAATGATTTGTCTTATCGTTAATATCTAGCTGGTAAACAGTACCATCCATTTCAAATTGTCCATTCCTTGTTCGACCAGCTAAAGGACCAACTGTTGATCCTAAATAATAAGGATTGTTTAGATAGTGTTCTTTATCTTGATAGGAACAAACAATGTTTTCTCCCTTATCCATTAGTCGAAAAGAGGTAATTGTTGCGCCCAGAGACAATGCTTTAATTTCTATCAATCCATTACTCATTGTTATTTCTGAGATAACTTCTTTTTTCCGTTTAAATAACTCATTTATTGTAATCATACCAAATCTCCTTGTGATTATTATAGCATAGAGGTCTAATAAAAACTTAAACTGACGAATCAATTTAAGTTAATTGTTATTAAAGAATTTCGTGTGCTCCAGCTCCAACGCTTGCGACATAGAAATCAGCAGCATACCCAATCTTTTCAAGATATTCATTACCGACATTTTTAATAAAGTTTTCAATTTTATCATTTTCAACAATAGCAATTGCGCAACCACCAAAACCAGCACCCGTAACACGAGCTCCGACTGTTCCTGGTTGTTTCCATGCACTTTCAACGATTGTATCTAACTCAATACCTGTTACTTCGTAATCATCACGAAGTGAAACATGAGATTCATTCATTAATCGACCAAATTCACTCAAATTGTTTTCTTGAAGAACTTGAGCAGCTTTTAAAGTTCTCTCATTTTCGGTTACAGCATGCTTGACGCGGCGATACATTTCTTCATCAGGAATCAAATGTTTAAGTGATTCAAGTTGTTCGAACGTTAACTCACAAATTGCTTTAATATTCACTTCTTTTTGAAGAAGACCTAAGGCAGCTTCGCATTGGGCACGACGATCATTGTATTTTGATTCATTTAACCCTCTACGTTTGTTTGTATTACAAATAACAATTGAATGATTTTCTAATTCAACAGGAATGTATTGATATTCTAAGGTATTGGTATCCAGAAGAATTGCGTTATCTTTTTGTCCCAAACCACTCGCAAACTGATCCATTATTCCTGAATTAACACCAACGAATTGGTTTTCTGCTTTTTGTGACAAAAGAGCACATTCAACCATCGACAAACCAAAATTAAAAAGTGAATTAAGCATCCATGCAGTAACAACTTCAATCGATGCAGAAGAAGACAATCCTGCTCCATTAGGAATATTACCCATATAATATAAATCAAGACCTACAGGTATTTCATGACCTGCTTCTTGAAATTTTTTAATCACACCTTTAGGGTAATTTGCCCAATCATCTTTTGGAACATTCACTAATCCATCTAAATGACTGACAATAACTCCTAATTTTTCAAAGTTCTCAGAATAGAAATGAAGTTCACGATCTTCTCGTTTATTGATCCATAAGTATGTTCCATAAGTGATTGCGCATGGAAAAACGTGACCTCCACTGTAATCAATGTGTTCACCAATTAGATTAATTCTTCCAGGTGCAAAATATCTATTTGAATAGGTTTCTTTTGTATTAAGCATCATAAACTCCTACTTTTTAACTAATGACTTACGAACATCCAACGCTACAGCCACTACGATAACAATCCCTTGTACAACATAGGTCATGTTCACGTCAACACTATTAAATTGTAGTGCTGTTTTTAATAATTCGAAAACTACAACCCCAAGCAATACACCTTGAGCGGTACCAACGCCACCACTAGTAGAAACTCCACCAATTGTTGCTGATGCGATGGCTTCTAGTTCATATCCTTGACCCATGTTAACTGTAGTTACCCCAGTTTTAGCTGAGATTAAGAATCCTGCGATACCATAAAGTGCCGAAGCAAGCGTAAAAATGATGATTTTTGTTCTGGTTGTGTTAACACCAGATACTTCTGCTGCGATTTCGTTACCTCCAATTGCATACATGTATTTACCATGTTTAGTTTTGTTGTAAAGAACATACATAACGATACCGACAACTAAAGCGAAGAAGAACAACCAAGGAATTTGAAGACTATCTTTTCCAAACGATAACCCCTGTGTTCCAATCTTTATGAATGTTGATGTTTCACCTCCGGTTGATGTAAATTGACCAATTGGACGAGCTTTTGTTAATAATAAGTTTAATCCATAAACTGTGATTTGCATCCCTAATGTCGCAATAAAGGCAGGAACATGTAAGAAGGATACAATTAATCCGTTGATTAAACCAAAAATCATTGCGACAGCGATAGCTGCTAATAAACCAATGACAATATGTTGTTGACCAATACTTGGGAATAAATCATTAGCTGCCCCTTCAACTTGCATCAAACCACCAGCGACAACCGATGATAATCCGACAATACGTCCAGCTGATAAGTCAGTTCCACGTGTAATTAATATACCAGAAACCCCTAAAGCGATGATGTATCGAACAGATACGTTTGATAATAAGTTATTGAGTGTTCCCCATGAAAAGAAGTTTTTTGCATTAAAAGCAGTAAAAACGACCATAACGACAACAACTAAAATCAAGGCATTATTAATTAAAAAATCTTTGCTATTTATCTTTTTCATTGTACTCTCTCCTACATATATTTAGTCGCTAATTCCATGATTTTTTCTTGAGTAGCTTCTTTTGAATCAAGAAAACCTGAAACACGACCTTCGCACATGACCATGATACGATCTGAGAAACCAATTAATTCTGCCATTTCAGAAGTAACCATAATTACACTCTTCCCTTGTTTAACAAGATCACCAATGATTTGGTAAATTTCATATTTAGCTCCAACATCAATACCACGCGTTGGCTCATCTAAAATCATGACATCAGGATTGTTTGCCAACCAACGTGCAACAATTACTTTTTGTTGATTTCCACCTGACAAATACTGGATTAATGTCTTTTGACTCGGGGTTTTAATACTTAATGCATTAATACTCTTCGTTACTACATCATTAATCTTCGATTGTTGAAGCAATCCATTCTTAACATAATTATCAACAGAAGAAATTGCGACATTATCTTCTACAGATAAGACACCAAAGATTCCACTGCTACGGCGATCTTCTGTTAATAAAGCAATACCATTGCCAATCGCATCTTGAGGACGCTTTATGTCAATCTCTTTGTTGTTTACAAAAACTTTTCCGTTCATTTTAGTTCGTATCCCATAAATTGCTTCCATTAACTCGGTCCGTTGTGCTCCGACTAATCCACCAACCGCAAGAATCTCACCTTTTTTTAAACTAAACGAGCAATTCTTAAATGATAATGGATTTGGTGAAGTAAACTCTTCAACCCGCAGAATCTCTTCATCGCTAACCATTGGTTCTCTTGGTGGAAACAAACTTGTTAATTCCCGTCCGACCATGTTTGTAATTATTTTATCTGTTGTAAGTTCAGATGCTGGCCATGTTCCCACATATTGACCATCTCGCATAATCGTTACTTCATCAGAAATTCTTAAAATTTCATCCATCTTATGAGAGATATAGATAATCGCTACACCCTTATTTTTAAGATTGTTAATAATATCAAATAGTTTCTCAACCTCGTTAGAAGTTAGTGAGGATGACGGTTCATCCATAATGACGATTTTTGCGTGATGTGAAATAGCTTTCGCAATTTCGACTGATTGCATTTGAGAAACAGTAAGTTCATTTAATAATGTTTTTGGGTCAATATTAAATCCTATTTCACTTAAGTATCCTTTTGTTTCTTCATTCATTCGTTGATGATCAACTAATCCAAACTTATTAAGTGGATATTGTCCAAGAAAAATGTTCTCAGCAATTGTCATCATTCGAATCGTTTGTAATTCCTGGTGAATCATTGCTACTCCGTGGTCTAGTGCATCTTTTGAATCATTGAATTCAACTTTTTGACCGTCAAGAAAAATTTCACCGCTGTCTTTTTTATAAATCCCAAACAAACATTTCATAAGGGTCGACTTTCCGGCACCGTTTTCCCCCATAAGAGCATGTACGGTTCCTGGTCTTACCTTTAATTGAGCATTATCAAGGGCTTTAACCCCTGGAAAAGCTTTGTTGAGATCAACCATTTCTAAAATATAGTCGCTCATAAGATCTCCTTTGCTAGAATATGAATCAAGTGTGCCCGCAAGCACACTCGATTCGTTTAATTATTAATGTAAAATTCTAAATAAACTATTCAATTGGCTTATCTTTGATTGTTTCTAGACGAGCTTTGTATTTTTCAATAGTTTCTGTGCGGTAATCTTTACGTACTAGTTTTGCATCATCGGCAGTCATTACTTTGACATAATCATGCCAGAAATAAGGTTCTACATCTTCACCATTTAATAATTTTACAGCAACATCTGCAGCTGTGTGAGCTTGGTTGAAGTGGTCATTTAATACTGTTCCTGTATATTTCTTATCAAGAACTAAGTCAACAACTTCTTGTAAAGCATCAACAGAAACGATATAGATATCTTCTCCGACAACGCGTCCAGCTGCATTAATTGATTGAAGAGCACCAAGGCCCATTCCATCGTTATTAGCAAAGACAACTTCAATGTCTTTACCAAATTGTTGAAGAGCATTCGCAGTTAACGGTTGAGCTTCTTCAGCTTTCCAGTTAGCACGTAAGCCTTGACCTAAACGTTCAGTCTTAATTGATTTTTCTAATGCTTCAATAGAATATTGAGTTCTTTGTTGAGCATCAACGTTTTCAGTATCACCAAGAAGCATAATGTATTTAACAACACCATCTCCATTGATATCCCCTTTATTAGGAAGATCAGCAATAATTTCACCTTGGAAAGTTCCTGATTGACGAGCATCAACACCAACATAAGTTGTTTTTCCAGGGAAAATTGTTAATGTATCAACTGAAGGTTCACGGTTGATTAATACAACTGGAGTCCCTTTAGCTTTTGCTGCATTTAGGAATACGTCAGCACCACTTGGAGAAACCAAGTTTGCGATAATTAAATCTTTTTCTTGTGTAAGGAAAGTATTTAGTTGTTCGTTTTGTTTGTTAGGATCATTAGCAGAGTCAACGATTTCTACATTATAAGTGACGTTGTCTTTTGTTCCTAATTCTTTAAAATACTTTTCGAGTTCAGTACGGTAAAGAGTCATGAAGTTATCATCAAATTGATAAATCGCAACACCAATTTCGTAAGTCTTCTTTTCAACTGGAGGTTTTTCTGTACCGCCATTTGTTGGAGGGGTTGGTTCTTGTTTATCTGTTGTACATCCTACGATAAGTAGAGAAATTAACAGAACGAGGACCAATTTAAAAAGTTTTTTCATTTTCGTTCTTCCTTTCTTGAACTAAATTCTAGTAAAGTTTTACTACTAGTAACTTTATATTAATCAATGAAAGCGCTTATGTCAATAGAAAATAAAATTTTTACCAATCTTAAATAGTTTCAATGATAAATAATTTAGTAAATCATTATCTGTTTTACTAATCTTTATTAACTTTAAAAACCGAGCTTCTCTCCACCAATCGTGTAGAACAAAGAATCTTAACAGGAATATTGTTGTCTGTTTTTAACATGAATTCCATTAAATTACCCGCCATTTCACCCATGTACTTCGTATCAATCTTCAGAGTTGTTAAAGGCGGATTAAAGAATTTGCTGGTAGCAATGTCATTATATCCAACAACCGAAACCTCAACACTCTTTCCATTTTGTTTCATTTCTCCAAGAGCCCTAAGTGCTCCCATCGCTATACTATCACTAGCACAGATAAATGCTGTTGGGATTTTCTCTTTCATAAGTGCTTTATTCATCATATCGTATCCAGTCAACCCATCGAAATTACGAATATACAAATCGCTCTTTCCACCAATCAACTCACTATCTTCTTCAATATGTTTAATATATGCTCGTTCGCGTGCATCAACAAAAGGAATATGGGTAGGACCTAAAAACTCTTGTCCACCAATAAAACCAATGTGTCGATGACCTTTAATTTTTAAGTAATCGATAATGGTATCTGTTCCTTTATCTAAGTCACTGACTACACACGAATATTTTGCACCATCGGGATTCGAATCCACAAAGACAATGTTTGGAAAGATAGCATGCAAGTCTCGAGCTTGTTGTTTGGAGAATTTCCCCATACAAATAATCCCGCTTAAAAATGTGTCTTCAAATATATCTGACAAATTTTCTTGATAATAACGTCTAACACCAATCTTTCGATTAATAAAATAGTTTTCAACACTCAGTCTTAATGCATAATAGTACGGATCTTCAACTTCTTGATAGCTTGATATCCATTGCACCAAACCAATGACAACTCGTTCGTTCGCATGACGTCTTTTCTTAACTTTATATCCTAATTCATTCGCAATACTTATTACTCGATCTCTTGTCTCTTCTTTTACAGAAAGAGTTTTGTCTTCATTCAAAATTCTAGAAACACTCGCTTGAGAAACATTTGCTTTATTTGCTATATCTTTAATAGTCGCCATCTTATGGAAGCCTCTCTAGTTGACTGGATGTATACAAGTCATACCATTGTTTCGTAGTTAATCTTAGATGTTGTGATTGAATTTGATTAATGATTCTATCCTGTTTCATTGATCCAAGTATGACAACAATGTTAAGAGGATGTCTCTTAATCCAAGCTAACATCACTTGATCGATTGATTGAGCAGTCAATTCATGTTTCAATGTCATTAACTGTTTCTTCAAATAGTCATTGGAATAGTCTTCACTAAATATTCTTCCACCACCTAATGGTGAGTATGCCATCACTTGTAAATCATAGTAACTACAACGTTCAATAACCCCATTTTTAAAATGTTCTAAATGATCGACACTAATTTGAATTTGATTAACAAAGATATCTGGAAACTCTTTAATGATTGCATCTAGTTGAGGCACTAAGAAATTGGATACTCCGAAGTATTTCACCTTACCACTGTCTCTTAACTCATTAAATGCCCGTGCGACTTCTTTATAGTCCATTAAATGATCAACACGATGGATGAGTAGAACATCTAAATAATCAATTTGAAGGTCCCTTAAAATACTGTCCACTCTTTTCATGATATGGTCATAAGATGTTTCATAGAAAGAATAATAATACTCACTCGGTGTATCGTTTCTAACAATTCCACATTTGCTGATAATAACCATTTGTTCTCTTAATTCTGGATGTGCTTTTAAGACACGACCAAATTGAACTTGCGCCAATCCATTTCCATAGATATCCGCATGATCAAATGTTGTAATTCCTTTTTCTATACATATCTTAATTAATTCATAGAGTTGTTCATCATTCAACTTCGCTTCAGTCAGTCTCCACAACCCTAAAGCAAAAGGGGATAAGTACTCTTTTGTTGGCTTCATAAAAAAACACCTCATCTCTATTACCATTTTAGTAAATATTTAGTTAAAAATAAAGCGTTTACATTAATTATTTTAACATTTTTTTAAGTTTTACCCATAAATTCAATAAATAAACAAAAGAAACAACACTTATTATAATTAAAAACATAAATATTAGCGATTTGTACAACAGATACATATATAGAGAAAAGATCATCATAACCCCAATTATTAGTAGCCCAAAATACTCTAACCGTTTACTGATGGCTTCAATGAGTGTTCTACGAGTTTCTCGATGAGCCATAATTTCGGTATCTTGATAGTCTCTTACAAAGAATAACCAAAGTCCTTTTTTTGATAGATAAGAGGTTACCAATTCAAATCCCTGAGCTGAATAAAAAGGTAACTGATCCTCTTGAAATATTTCAGGATAATACTCAACAAGATATTGTTTTTTTAAAGGTTCTCTTTCCTCAAAAACATAACCATTCTGATTGTAATTTACTAGAAAAAACCCTTGTTCTGCTCGTTGATTTAAGAAGTTTTCCTCTTTTTCATATTCATAGACATTAAATTCTTTATTCTCTACTAACATAGTGATGGTCCTTTCTTTTGATACAAGCGAATCACAAACTCAAAGGTTATCTCTAATTGTTGTAACTTTAAAAGCTCTTCGATACTTTGTGGGTTTGTTTTGTATTGATAAGGCGTCATTGCTAAAAGATCTTTCAAATCATTATGAGTCACAGTAGCTTTTGATTGAGCGATTATTTCTTTAACCTTCACAATCTTCTCGTGATGAATGGGTTCTAACCGGTTCAAATGGACCTCGTGGTACAATTCTTGTTTCATTTCTATGAGGTGATTAGTTCCAACATCTATAAACAACAAGTAGCCGTCCTCTTTTACGACTCGAACACATTCATCGATAAACTTTGGAGAAAAACCATTTAATAATAAGTCATAACCATTATCAACAACTGGACAACTCGCAATAGATGCTATGACATATTGAATCGATTTACTCTTTTTACTAGCTTTGACAATCGCTTCTTTACTAAGATCAATTCCTAAAGTATCTCTAAGCGATAATCTCTCACTAATTGCTTGAGTGTAATAGCCTTGACCACAACCAACATCTATCATTGTGGATATTCCATATGGTTTCAGTATTTCTATACATTTTTCTACAAGAAATTTGTAATACCATTGATTGAGAAATCGATCTCTACTCAGAATCATTTCTTTGTTATCGCCCTGGTTATTTTTATTAGTTATTAACAAGTTAAAATAACCAACCTTTGAGCGATCAAAACGATGGTTATTTTTACAATAGGCTTCTTTTGTTTCTTGTATCAACACTTCTTGACACAAAGGACAACGTAAAGAACTCATTAGCTCGTATGGTGATACTTATCGTACACTTCGTTTTTTGATAGGTTGTGCTTTTTCGCAATTTCTTTGATGGCTTGCGATGCACTAAATCCTTGTTCAACCAGTTCATCAATCAGGGTTGCTACATCGATTTCTGCTATATCAGCTTCTTTTTCATGAGGATTTCCTTTGACAATTAAAACGAATTCACCTTTTAAATCCGATGAGACTTCTAATATTTCTGAAAGTCTTCCTCTTAAAAATTCTTCATGCTTTTTTGTCATTTCTCGTGCTAGACACGCTTCTCGATCACCAAATACCGTAATCATTTCTTCTAATGCTGTACTTAGTTTATGTACAGAGACATAGAAAATCATTGTGTAACTAAAGTATTGATATTCTTTTAACATTCTTCTGAGTTGTTTATTGGTTGATGGTAAAAAACCATGAAACAAAAATGGTTGACTAATAATACCCGAACTAACTAATGCATTAATAAAGGCACTCGGTCCGGAAACCGGGACGACATTGTACCCAGCTTTAATACAGGTGCTAACCAGTAGATTTCCTGGATCAGAAATCAGTGGATAGCCTGCATCACTTACTAAGGCAACATTTTTACCACTATCTAATAATTTCATAATTCCTAAAACACTGGATTCTTCATTGTGAGAGTGATGAGAAATTAGGGGTGTTTCTATATTGTAGTGATTGAGTAATGTCATCGTAGTTCGTGTGTCTTCACATGCTATTACATCGACTGTTTTTAAGATATCGATAGCACGAAATGAAAACTCTGCTAAGTTCCCAATTGGGGTTGCTACTAAGTAGAGAGTATTAATATCGTTTTCAAAACTTTTTTGTCTAAACATTTTCATCATCCTTTATGATTTCATTAAATGGTAAGACTAACGACTCTTCGCGATTACTTAAAGTAATTTGTTGATTAATCAGGTTGATTTCTCTTACTTTATACTTCTTATCTTTATAATCAAACATTGAGTTTAGTTTTGGTAATCCTTCTTTTGCGACTGTGTACTCATCGTTTTCATATCGTAAACAACATTTGAGTTTTCCACATTGACCGGATAACTTATTCATATTCAGAGATAACATTTGATTTTTAGCCATATTAATGGAAACAACATCAAAGTCCTTGAGATGACTATGGCAACACAAAGTCCTTCCACAGACACCTAGTCCACCCACCATTTTTGCTTTATCGCGTTGTCCTATTTGTTTTAATTCAATTCGACATGGAAATGATGTCGTTAATTCTTTTAATAATCCTCTAAAATCAACTCGATTATCAGAAACATAGGTAATAATTAATTTATGAGCATCGAGTGTGTATTCGACGTCGACCACATTCATGTTTAGCTTTTCTCTTTCGATTGCTTCTTCAATGGGACGTCTAGCATCAAAAGCTTTAACTTTGTTGGCTTTGTATTGAGTATAATCGTGTTCTGTTCCTACTCGTAGTGCTGGTTTTAATTCCAAAGAGTGATTGAGTTTATCAATCGTTTGATATTCTTTAGAAACTATCCCCAATTCAACTCCTCGTGCAGTTTCTACAACCACATAGGCATCTTTTGTGTAAATATCATGGTTTGAACCAAAGGTATATTCCTTGCTTTGACCTATAAATTTAACAAGGATAAATCCTTGAAACTCTTGTTTTAGTTCGCTCATTTAAGCACCTCCCTAATTCGGTAACATCCCTCATCGACCAATAGATTAATGTTGGTTGAGGGATTAATTTTTGATAACAAATTCGTGAAAATGAGGTACAGTTGACTATCAATTTCAACGGATCTGAATAATTCTTTTCGATCATAGAGTCCTTCTCTTAAAATATAACAGATAATCGAGAAAAATAACGATATTTTTTTAGTGTCAAAGTTTTTTGTTTGCAATAAAACTAAAGCACTATCAACATTTTTGTTTAGTTCTCCAAAGAAAACATCAATAAAACCAAATACTTCTTGGGTGTTTTCTTGTTGTAAGAACTCATTTATTTGTGCTTCTGATTCACTTTGGCTGATAGCATAACGCATCCTTAAGTCATCACTGTCTTGGTAAGTTTTTGGATCATTATCCAAAGTAATCACTACACAGCGTGATTGAATCGTTGGCATGACTAGTTGAAGTGAATCACTCGTAAAAATGAATGATGTCGTTTGGCCTTCTGGCTCTTCTATAAATTTTAGGATTGAATTGAGGGCACTAGCGCTTGCTTGGTGGCATTGATGGAAAATAACTACTTTTTGGTTAAACTTTTCCATCGCTGTTTTATTAAATCGTTGTTGTATCTTGAGAATATCTTCTTTTTTGATAGTTGATTCATTCCCATCGATTAAAACAAAGTCAATACTGCTTTCGTTATTAAAAGCGTCCAATCGCTCTTGGATCAAATCAGAATCAGTACTCTGTGTCATGATACATGCTGCCAACCATTTTGCTGACAAAAGGGCATTATTTCCTACTAACAAATAGGCATGGGACAGTTTGTTGTCATTAATACTATTTTCAATAATTTTATGTAATGTTGGTTGATCACTCTTGTTCATGTTCTTTTAACCACTGATCAATATAATTTGTGACTTCCAGACTTAATTCATCAATTGATTTTGTGGCATCAAAAAGGACAATTCTATCTTTGTAGCGTTCTTTTATTAATTCATAGCCACTACTGACCTTTAAATGAAAAGATAAGTCCTCTTGGTCCAAACGATCTTTGTATTCTCTTTGACTGATTCTTTTTAACCCTTCGGAAGCATCAATATCTAAGAAGATAGTGAGCTCTGGCATGTGTCCTTCAATTGCAAACATGTTTAAGTTGTAAACATTTTCAATACCTATGTTTCTTCCTACACCTTGATAAGCTAGGGAAGAGTCAACAAAGCGATCAGAAATGACAATTTTTCCTTTATTAATATTGGGGATAATCTTTTCGACCAAATGTTGGCGTCGTGATGCTGCATAAAGAAGTGCCTCTGTCTTGGCATCCATTTCTGTGTTTTCTGGATCAAGAATTAAATCTCTAATTTTTTCCGCAATTCTGATTCCGCCTGGTTCTCTTGTATAAACAACATCGTATCCGCGATGTTTTAATTTTTCATATACCAAAGTGCTGATTGTCGTTTTTCCACTCCCATCAGGTCCTTCAAATGTTATAAAATGGCCTTTTTTCATGTTACCCATCCTTTAGTAGCTCAATTATACACATTTAATCTTAACTTGTAAAAGTA
>CAZWPP010000011.1:0-22761 GCA_964635335.1 uncultured Erysipelothrix sp.
AAATTCCGGGAGGATTTTTACGTCGAGAAGGAAGACCAAGTGAGCATGCTACACTAACGTCACGTTTAATCGATAGAACGATTCGTCCTTTATTTGCTGAAGGATTTAGAAATGAAGTTCAAGTTGTTAATATGGTCTTGTCAGTGAATCAAGATTATTCACAAGAAATGGCAGCTATGTTTGGGGCTTCTTTAGCACTATGTGTCTCAAATATTCCTTTCAACGGACCTATTGCTGGAGTAAATGTCGGTTTAGTTAATGGTGAATACATCATTAATCCTACTGCAGAAGAACTTAAAAATTCAAAAATTGATTTAATAGTGGCAGGGACCAAAGATGCTATCAACATGGTGGAAGCTGGTGCATTTGAAGCTTCAGAAGAAGAAATGTTAGAAGCAATGATGTTTGGTCATGAGTTTATTAAGAAACTATGTGCATTTCAAGAAGAAATTACTAAGGTTTGTGGCAAAGAGAAGATGGAAGTTCAACTTTATGAATTAGATGCAACCATTAAACAAACTATTTCAGAAAAGTTTGAATCTGATTTACGAAGCGCTGTATCAATTCAAAAGAAACTTGAACGTTACGGAAAGATTGATGATATTACACAACAAGCAATTGCTTACTTCGAAAGCTTAGATTATGCAACTGAAAAAGCACAAACTAAAGCGATGAAACAAGCAAGAGAAGTTTGTGATGGTATTGTGGCTGATGAAGTTCGTCGTTTAATCTCTGTTGATAAGATTCGTCCTGATGGTCGCCATGTCGAAGAAATCCGTCCACTTGATTCACAAATTGATATATTACCTAGAACTCATGGTTCATCACTGTTTACTCGTGGAGAAACACAAGTACTCTCTGTAACTACTTTGGGTGCACAGGGTGATAATCAAATGATTGATGATTTAACCGAAATTGAAGAAAAACGCTTTATGCATCACTATAACTTCCCTCCATTTAGTGTTGGAGAAACAGGCAGAATGGGTTCACCAGGACGTCGTGAGATTGGACATGGAGCTTTAGGAGAACGTGCATTATCAGCAGTTTTACCTACTTTTGAAGAGTTCCCATATAGCATTCGTGTTGTTGCGGAAGTTCTTGAGTCAAATGGTTCTTCTTCACAAGCAAGTATTTGTGCTGGATCAATGTCGATGATGGCAGCAGGGGTACCTCTTAAGAATCCTGTATCCGGAATTGCTATGGGTCTAGTAACATATGGGGATCACTATACAATCTTAAGTGATATTCAGGGAATGGAAGACCATTTTGGAGATATGGACTTTAAAGTCGCTGGAACCAAAGATGGAATAACAGCTTTACAAATGGACATTAAGATTGAAGGATTAAGTCGTGATATCTTAGAACAAGCTTTGTCACAAGCAAAAAAAGGACGTGATCATATCATGGAAAACATGATGGCTACTATCAATGAACCACGTCAAGAAGTTGGACAATATGCACCAAAAATTGAGAAGTTACAAATACAACCAGATCAAATTCGTGAAGTAATTGGAACGGGTGGTAAAGTGATTAATGAAATTATTGCTGCATCAAATAATGTTAAAATTGATATTGATGATAATGGATTAGTTGTAATTTATCATACAGATAGAGATGCGATTAATCATGCGAAAGCGATGATTGAAAATATCCTTAGAAAAGCTAAAGTTGGCGAAATCTATGAAGGAAAAGTTGTTCGTTTAGAAAACTTTGGAGCATTTGTAGAGTTATTCCCAGGGACTGATGGATTATTACACGTATCAAAAATGGCATGGAAACATGTTGAGAAACCTTCAGAAGTTGTTTCAATTGGAGATATAGTAAAAGTAATAGTTACTGAAATTGATGATCGCGGTCGAGTGAACATTTCAGCAAGAGACCTTCTTGAAAAACCAGCAGATTATGTTGAACCTGAAAGAAAACCAAGACCTGCCAATCGAGATACAAATACACGTAGACCTCGAAGCAATAACAGATAATACAGGGATGTGCTCGCACATCCTTTTTAGAAAAGGAGATAACTATGGATTATTTAGACAAATTAAACTCAAAAAAAGAAGAGTTTATTAAAGATTTAGGTGGTTTAATTGCGATTCCTTCATTGCGTGATAAAGAAACTATTGAAAAGAATGCTCCATTTGGTAAAGAATGCCGTAATGCATTAGACTTTATGTTAAATCTAGCTAAAGAAGACGGATTTGAAGTTGATGATGTTGATGGATACGCTGGGGTCATTTCTTATGGAGAAGGTGAAAAGAGTGTCGCTATGTTAGGGCATTTGGATGTAGTTCCAGTAGACAATGAATGGATTACAAATCCTTTTGAACTTGTCATCAAAGATGGTATAGGATTTGGTAGAGGGATTTTAGATGATAAAGGCCCAACAATGGCTGCATATTACGCTCTTAAAATGATAAAAGAGTCAAAAATTACTCTAAACAAACGAATTCAACTCATATTAGGCTGTGATGAAGAAAGCGGCATGGAATGCATGAAGTATTATAAAGAAAATCGTGAAGTTCCTACTTTGGGTTTTGTTCCCGATGCCGATTTTCCAGTCATATATGGTGAAAAAGGTATTTTGAATTTTAATCTGGAAGGAAATCCTCAAACACAAATTAAACGATTAGTAGCAGGTTCCCGTCCAAATGTTGTCATTGGGTATGCACAAGTACAAATGGCTGGTCAACCAAAAGTAGAACTCTTTGAGAGCTACTTGCGTTGCTTACATCTTGAAGGCGACTATAAACATGAAGATAATCTCACAACTTACTCTATTAAAGGATTAAGTTTTCATGGGTCAATGCCACAAAAAGGAATCAATGCTGCTTTACATCTTCTACAATTTGTTTATGGAGCATATCAAGATGATTTGGCAGGAAAGCTAAGTCTTTTGCTTGGAAATCCTTATGGTAAAGGATTAAGAGTTGATAATGATGGATCATACATGAGCGCATTAACAATGAATCTTGGAATACTTTCCATTACACCAGAGATTACTAGTATTACAATTGACATTCGTTATCCAAATGATACTTCTTCTGATTTTATTATTGATCAAGTAAAACAAACATTGGTTAAGAACAATGTCGATTTAGAAGTGACAAAAGTATCTGATTCAAAACCTTTATTTGTTGATCCTCAAAGTGAATTAGTTACAACATGCATGGATGTTTACCGTGAAGTATCAAAGGATAACTTTTCACCAGCAAAAACAATGGGAGGAGGAACTTATGCACGTGTGTTTGAAAACATGGTTGCCTTTGGCCCAGAATTTCCTATTCGAGATAAACACGACAATGTAGGTGGTCCTCATGAAAAAAACGAAGGATTTCTAATTGATGATTTATTACTAGCGAGTACTATCTATGCGAAAGTATTAGAAAAGTTGGGTAAGTAATGAGAATTCGAAATAAAGAATGGCACAAAACTATTTTTGAAGACGCAAAAGAAAAACTTGTTATTGATCCAAAAGTAAACAAAGGAAAATGGCATAGCGTATTAAACTGTGAAGTTTTGCATGTTGAAATAGGAGCTGGTAAAGGTGATTATTGGATTAAAATGAGTCAACTGTATCCCGAACATGGGTTTGTAGCTATTGAAAGAGATAAGAAAGTGGCTGCAATCGCTTTAAAAAAACAACTCGATACAGATATACCACATAGTCTCTTTATTACTGAAGATGCCATCAAGTTAGATGAATGGTTTGAACAAGGTGAAATTGATATTCTACATTTAAATTTTTCTGATCCTTGGCCAAAAAAATCTCATAACAAACGTAGGTTAACAACTAGTGAATTTGTTAATACCTATCATCGGTTACTTAGTGATCATGGTGAACTCCAAATAAAGAGCGATAATCGAGATTTCTTTGAGTTTTCAGTAGTTCATTTAAGTAATAATGGCTTTAATTGTTGTGAAATTTCTTTAGATTATCGTGCGATTAATCGTGAGGATGATGTCATCACCGAATATGAGCAACGCTTCATTGATTTAAATCAACCTATTTTTAGGAGCTGTTGGACGAAAAGATAGATGTTTCTTCTCAATTGACCACATGTTTGTGGTAGAATAAAACTAATTAGATGAGAAGGGAAGATAAAATGTTTGAAAAATTAAAAAAATTGATATTTGATGAATCAGGTGAATTAGAACCTGAGAATTTATCAAATAAACCTTCTAGACATTTAGAGGATTCTTTGGAAAATAATAAGAATCTAATAAAGGCAAAACCAATTGTTAAAGAAGATGTCGAAGTATCCGACCCAATATCAAAAGAGAATATTCTTCGTCGTATCGATGTTACCCAAGAAATACCGAAATTTGAAAAAGAAGTTGTGGTTGAGAAAAAAGTTCAACCACGAGTTCAGCCTGAAGTCAAAAAACAAGTAAAATCTACGCATTATTATAGTTCAAGACCTGTAATTAGTCCTATGTTTGGGATTACTACAAAAGAGAAACAAAGAACCGAAAAGCCTCAACGTATTGTTACACCAACGATTAAGGCAGAAGAAGAGACGATTATTTCTCCTATTTATGGGGTAATTGAGCAGGATACTGCTGAACTTAAAGTTATTAATAATGACAAAAAGAAAATTGTGAAGAAACCAAAGCAAAATGTTCAAGTAAATATGAGTCTTGAAGAAATGTTAAACTTGGATCAACAAGGAGATTTGGAGTTTTCTCTTTTTGATGTTCCTGTAGATAAATCCGAATTTCAAAGTAGAGAAAACTCTGTTCTTGAAGGGAATCATAAGAAATGAAAATTCATTTTATCGGTATAAAGGGATCTGGAATGAGTTCCCTTGCTTTAATCTGCCAATCACTAGGCTATGAAGTAACAGGAAGTGATGTCGATTTTTTCATTTTCACTCAAAAGGAATTAGAAGAACATGGGATTCCTATTTATAGTTTTGACAAATCAAACATCAAAGACAACATTAGTGTAGTTATTGGAAATGCTTTTGACGAATCAAATCCAGAAGTTAAAGAAGCACTCGCTAATAAAACAGTCGATGCTGTTTATTATTTTGAATTTCTAGGTCGACTGATCAGTCAATATGAAAGTATTTCTGTCGCTGGTACTCATGGTAAAACGACATCAACATCAATGATAAAAAGCTTGTTAATTCCTTACAAAGAAACGGGTTACTTAATCGGAGACGGCACTGGGGTTTTATCTAAAGAGTCTGAACTTTTTGTTGTTGAATCATGTGAATTTCAAGATCATTTTTTGCACTATTTCCCTGATTATGCTCTTATAACAAATATCGATTTAGATCATGTAGACTACTTTAAATCCTTAGAACAATATATTCAAAGCTTTCAAACCTTTGTTAATCAAGTTAAGAAAGGTGTTGTTCTTTTTGGTGATGATAACAATGTACGACAATTAAGTACTCATAACCTTAAAACCTTATACTATGGTATAAGTGATACAAATGATATTTACCCCAAAGATCTAGAGGAAGTGAATCATCAGAGTCATTTTAATTTGATGGTTTGCGGGGAAGATTGGGGTAGAATTACTGTTGATTTTATAGCTAGACATAATTTATGTAATTTGTTAGGTAGCATCGGAATTGCCCACCTGGTCGGCTCATCAAAAGAGATGATTCTTGAACACATTTCTGATTTTAAAGGAACCCATCGACGATTTAATGTTGAAGATTTTGGCAAACATATTTATATTGATGATTATGCCCATCATCCTACAGAGATACGCGTAACAATTGAAGCGTGTCGTTTACGCTTTGATGACAAAAAAATAGTGATTGTCTATAAGCCTGACAGAGTGTCAAGAACTCAATATTTTGAAAAAGAATTTAGGGAAGCACTATTAACTGCAGATGCTGCGTATGTCATCGATTTTCCACCGACAGCTTTTAAAGAAGATCCAACGTATTCGATGGATAAATTCCTTCAAGGTTTGGGTAATGATATTACCTATTTAAGTGATGATTTAGAGGGTGTTTCAAAATTAGCTGAAAATGGTGAAGCGGTGTATCTCTTTGTTAGTACTAAAGATGTCTATAAATATAAAGACAAACTAAAAGAGTTTTTTAAAGATTGAAAACAAGGCTTTCATTTGTATTGTTAACGCTAACATTACTCTTGAAAGTTTTTTCATTTATGGTTATACTAATAACGTAAAGGAGATGTTTATGGAAAATATATCAGAGTTTTTTAATCAATTATTACCAATTGTTGGCGCAATTGTGTTATTTGTTTTAGCAGTGGTACTCTATCAAGTTATTCGCTTAGTAGCTGAACTTGTTATAACAGTAAAAAAAGTAAATGTAACTGTCGATGATGTTAATAATAAGCTTGTTTCCCTTGATGCACCTGTTCAAACAGTTAAAAATATTTCAACATCTGTAGATAACGGTTTTAAAGCTGGGGGTCATGCTGTTAGCAATGTAGTGGGTAAGACTAAAGGAGCTGTCCAAGGAATCCGTTCCGCAATATCTTCTGTGTTAAAAAAGGAAAAAGAATAGTATGGATCTTAAGAAAAAGTTAGTTTCAACTTTTGAGACGGTTCAATTTGAAAGTGAAATGTTGGTCAGTTTACTTTCATCTAAAATTCAAGAAAATCATGAGTATACCAATCAGTTAATTGACTTAAAAAAGGAAGTGATGGTCAGAGTATCAAAACGACTCAAACACATCAACTCGGAATTGTTAAATTTTCACAGTGTTGAGGATATTGATCTGTATTTAGATGCTATAACTTTAGAGTATAAAGATTTTGTAAAAACTGTAAGATCAAAAATTGATGAAGTTGAATCAGGCCAAGACATTATGGATTATATTTTTCATTTGAAAGAAGAAAATGGAGATTTGTTTCATCGACTAGCTCAAAAAGCAAAACCAGGATTTGATAGTTTCGTAAAAAACGAAAAAGTACAAGAGATTAGTGATATAACAAAAGAGTTTCTCGAAGATAGAAAACCACAAATTGAGAAGCTACAAAGTAAAGTGAATGATTTAGTTGAAAATTTTAAACAGAGAGTAGGGAAGTAAATGAAACGTGTAACAATTTATGATGTAGCTAGGGAAGCAAAAGTGTCTTTAGCAACTGTTTCTCGTGTAATTAATGGTGTAGATGTTGTGCGTAAAGATACTCGTGATCGTGTTGAAACAGCAATTGAGATGTTAGGTTACAAACCAAACGCTATTGCGCAAGGTTTAGCATTGCAGAAAACGACAACAATAGGTTTAATTATACCTGAAGCAAGTTTTATTTTTACTGGAAATATTATTAATGGTTTGATGGATGTTGCTAGAATCTATAAATATAACATCATGCTTCATACTACTACTGAAACAATTTCTGATATAAAAGATGTTGTTGAGACAATAATAAAGAGTCGAGTTGATGGTGTCGTTATTTATAATGATCAATTGGATGATTCAATTGTCGCTGAATTACAAAAATACGATGTTCCAATCGTTGTTATGAACAATAAGCTAGCTAACAAACAGATTGCTTCTGTCTTTGTTGACATTGAACAAGCTGTGTACGAACGAGTTAGTGACTATTTAAGAAATGGGCTTGATAAAATAGGTATCATTGAAGATAGAAAAAACATTACTGCCTGTAAACAAATGATTGATGGTGCTAAACGAGCATACAAAGAATTTGGAAAAGATTTTGAAGGGTATTTACAAATTCCTTACGAGTATCACACATCCTATGCGTTTTTAAAAGAACATTTAGCAAATAATAAATATGATTTGATGATGGCTTATCGTGATTCACAAGCAATTTCAACAATAAATGCTGCAAAAGAAAATAACTTAAAAGTACCTGATGATTTAGAAGTTATTTGTGTGATTGACACGAAATATAACTCGATGGTTCGTCCTCAAATCTCATCATTCTCCATTCCTTCTTATGACTTAGGAGCTGTTGCGATGAGAGTTCTTACAAAGATGTTAAAGAATGATCATTTTGAAAATCAAATAGAACTTTCGTATTTATATACACCTCGTCAATCTACTAAATAATTGACAGGCTACGTGTTGTTTATTATAATACTAGTGCGTTGAAGAGAAGAGAATAAGTTAAACTGGTAAAGAGACATTGTGTTTGGTGCAAGCAATGACAGAGACTTATTTATACACCTTGGAGCTTCTTGTTAAAGCGGTTGGACCCGATATCATCCGTTGAGTGTATGAATTATTCATAAACTAAGGTGGTACCACGTAATCAAGCGTCCTTAGAGGCGCTTTTTATTATGCATTATAAACGTAAAGAGAGGATAACAAAATGAATTTTATTGAAGAACTTAAGTGGAGAAATTTGTTCAAAGATGTAGTTGATGAAAATCAATTAGAAGAACGTATGAATGAACCAATGACTGTTTATTGTGGATTTGATCCAACAGCAGATTCACTACACATTGGTCATTTGCAACAAATTTTGCTATTAAAACGTTGGCAACAACAAGGACATCATCCAATTGCTTTAGTTGGAGGAGGCACTGGGATGATTGGTGATCCACGCCCTACGACTGAACGTCAACTGCAATCTCTTGAACAAGTTCAAGCGAATGCTAAATGTATTCAAAAACAAATTGAACTTGTGTTAGAAACTGATACCAATAACAACGTTAAAGTTGTTAATAACTATGAATGGTTATCAAAAATGACATTATTAGAGTTTTTACGTGACTATGGTAAATATTTTAATATTAATACAATGATTGCTAAAGATACGATTGCTTCTCGATTAGATACAGGAATCTCTTTTACAGAATTTACCTATACGATACTTCAAGCCATTGATTGGTTAATGCTGTTTGAAAAATACAACTGCGAAGTCCAAATTGGAGGTAGTGACCAATGGGGTAATCTGTTATCAGGGGTTGATCTTATTCGCAAGGTTAAAGCCAAATCAGTATTTGGAGTAACATCACCTCTGATTACAAAATCAGATGGCTCTAAATTTGGAAAATCCGAAGGTAAAAATGTTTGGCTTGATCCTGAGAAAACAGACTCGTATACGTTTTATCAGTTTTGGATAAATGTCGCCGATGAAGATGTGATAGATTTTTTAAAACGTTTATCAATGAAACCAGTAGATCAGATAAAAGAGATTGAAAAGATTCATTTTGAAGCACCTGAAAAACGTTATGCTCAAAAAGAACTTGCTAAAGAACTTACACTTTTGGTATTTAAAGAAGAAGGACTTAACTCTGCAATAAGAATCTCAAATGCATTATTTAACGGAGATGTACTGTCACTTAACGCTCAACAATTGCGTCAAGTCTTTCAAGATGCGAAAAGTGTTGTCTTAAGTGAAGATAAAAATTTAATTGATACTTTAGTTGAAAATCAAATAATAACAAGCAAAAGAGAAGTTCGTCAGTTGATTCAACAAGGTTCTCTTCAACTAAATGGTATTGTTGTTAATGATTTTGAAACAATGATTACTAAAGAAAATGCCATTGAAGAGAAAATCAGCATCATAAAAAAAGGTAAAAAGAATTATTACATTATTGAACATCAATCTAAATAGTAATTAACTGGTTTATTACGTTTTTAGAGTTGAATGATTTTGACACATTATTGTAATAAAAAAGTTGTAACACATGAGACACTTTAGGAGAGTCTTCATTGTAACAACTTTTTTGATTTCAATTCTTGTTATTTGTTATAATCAAATAAACACCGATTATCATTAATACTACAGGGAAAGTAATAAACTCTTTCAGATATGTACCAAATCCTGGTAGTTTATCTGATAAAAAGAGTATTAATCCTAGTAGAAATACAATTAATCCTGTTCTTTGTCTAGATGTCATAGTAATCCTCCACAATCATTATATCATAATTAGAAAGATCGATATGAAAAAAGTTAGAGTTGATAAGTTATTGAGTGACTACCAGTTTGGTTCACGAAATGATATAAAACAAATGATAAAACAACGACGAGTAATCTATAACGGCAAAACTATTTTAAGCTCGCAAGAAAAAATTGAGTATGGATCAATTCTATCAATTGATAATATTGAATATACTTTTTCTCAACATGTCTACATGATGATGAACAAACCAAAAGGTTATGAATGTTCTCATGATTCTCAATTTCCAACGGTATATGAGTTGATTCCATTACCTTTTCCCAAATCTCTATTTTCAGTGGGTAGACTTGATAAAGATACAACTGGTTTATTATTGTTAACAACGGATGGCGATTGGGCTCACAAAATCACTGCTAAAAAAAATCAAAGCACCAAGACATATCTAGTTACTCTTAATGATACTATTGATAATAGAATAGATAGATTAAATCAACCTATCCTTTTAGAACCTGAAGGAGCAGTTCTTTCGAAAGAAGTAACCATCGTCAGTGAAAACAAGATTGCTCTTAGCATTACTGATGGTAAATATCATCAAGTCAAACGTATGATGCATGCGTGTGGTTATGATGTCACTTATTTATCACGAATCAAGATTGGGTCTCTTAAACTAGATAAAGAACTTGGTGATGGAATGGTTAGAAATCTTCGTGATGATGAAATGGAAATGGTGTTTGATGATTAAGAAAATTATTAAGAGTTTCTTAATAATGATGGTTCTATTTCTCGTAATAACTAGTGTCTACATCCTTAAAGTGTATGTTGATTATAGGAACTTGATAGTTGAAAAACCATTAGGTTTTGTTGTAGAAACTGTTCGAAAAAAAGAGAATTATACCCAATTAGAAAATATATCAAAAGACTATTTGGAACCATTAATTGCAAGCGAAGATAGACGCTTTTATCAACGCTCAGGAATCGATCTAAGAGCTTTATTAAGGGCTACACTCATTAATCTTAAAAAAGGTGAACTAGTTCAAGGAGGTAGTACAATTCCTCAGCAAGTGGCTAAATCTCTCTATTTCGACCATGTACAAACAATTGATGAAATGATTATGCAAGTATTTATTATGTATGACTTAGAGAACTTATTTTTAAAAGAAGATATTTTAGAGTTGTATATAAATAATATCTACTATGGTGCAGGATATTATAGTATATACGAAGCTTCTGTAGGTTATTTTGGAGTTGAACCCAATAATCTTAATGTAAATCAAGGATCACTGTTGACTGCGATTTTGCCAGCACCAACAGTATATAACCCTCGAAACAATTACGGATTAGCAAAATTTCATCAACGACGTGTTCTATTCGATTTGGTAGAAGTTGGATTGTTGACCCCAGATGAAGCAAATTTAATTCACAACACAGATATCAACATAAAAAAATAAACGTTCAAGTTGAGCGTTTATTTTAAATCCAAGTTACTTTTGATTCAGTTTTATTTCTGATTCTTTCAATGTTTGCACGATGACGATAAACGATGAACAAAGAAACAATCAGTAACGCTATTGTAATAAAGTAATTTTTGTTAACAAAGAAGATAGATAGTAATGAAGCGGCATTCGTAGCAACCATGGATGATAGAGAAACGTATTTTGTTAAATACAAAGTTACAATCCAAATTCCAAATCCAATTAAGAATAACCATGGCGACCCAATAATGAAAGTACAAACTCCAAGTAAAAATCCAAAATAAGTAGAAACTGATTTGCCACCTTTAAAATTAGCAAAGAGTGGAAAAGCATGCCCAATGCTTGTAGCAAATCCAGCAAGCAATATTACATTGGTATCAGATTTCAATAACCAGAAGATTAACATTGCTATAAAACCTTTTAAAACATCTAAGAAAGTAACTGTTAACCCAGCTGTCTTCCCTAAGACTCGACCTGCATTTGTTCCACCAAGGTTACCAGAACCATAATTTCTGATGTCTTTTTTATAGAATACTTTACCAATAACTAAAGCAAAAGGAATACTTCCAAATAAATATCCGCATATAGCAGCAACCAAATACCAAATATTTTCCATAGTAACACCTCTACATAAGTCTAACACAAATTTAGACATTGGAAAACTATGTTGTCTTTATATTCTGTTAATAATCTTGTATAATAGGCAAGAGAAAGAGGTGTAATTTGGTACAAAAACATTACGATGGATCCTCAATTCAAGTATTAGAGGGATTACAAGCAGTAAGAAAGAGACCAGGCATGTATATTGGCTCAACCGATGTCCGTGGCCTTCATCATCTTATCTGGGAGATATTAGATAACGCAATTGATGAATCACTCAATGGTTATGGAAAAAATATTTATATTACCATTGAAAAAGATAATACAGTTGAAATCATTGACACAGGACGAGGAGTTCCAGTTGATAAACACCAATCAGGGAAAAGTGCAGTAGAAGTTATTTATACCATTCTTCATTCAGGTGGTAAATTCGATTCAAATTCTGGATATAAAACAGCAGGAGGCCTCCATGGTGTAGGAGCATCTGTAGTCAATGCTTTAAGTGAATATTTAGAAGTCACTTCTTATAAAGATGGTTCTGAGTACAGAATTCGATTTGATAAAGGTGGCTCTCAAGTAGGCAAACTAGAGAAAATTGGACCTACGAATAAGACTGGTACTAAAGTTCGGTTTCTTGCCGACAAAACTATTTTTGAAACTTTGAATTACAACTATCAAACTATTAAATCACGAGTTCAAGAGTCAGCCTTTCTTTTGGAAGGCATTTCATTTCACCTTAAAGACTATAGGAATGATAAACAAGAAACGTTTGTTTATCACGATGGTATAAAAAGTTTTATTTTGTTTTTATGCGAAGACCATACAACGATAGGAAAACCAATGATTTTTAAAGGGTCAAGTCAATCGATAGAAGTCGATGTTGCACTTCAGTATACCGATGATTATTCAGAAAACACGTATTCCTATGTTAACTTGGTTCGGACCAAAGATGGTGGAACCCACGAAGTAGGACTAAAAACAGCAATTACTAAGTGTATAAATGATTTCGCAAGAAAGACAGGATTATTAAAAGAGAAAGATAAGAATTTTGAAGGAAGTGATGTCCGAGAAGGGTTAACGATGTTGGTGTCTTTGGCGATTCCAGAGAATCTGTTGGAGTTTGAAGGGCAAACAAAATCAAAACTTGGATCACCACTTGCTAGAAGCGCTGTTGATAGTCTTATTAGTGAAAAATTAACTTATTATCTTGAAGAAAATCGAGAATTTGGGATGACGCTTGTTAAGAAAATTCAAAAAGCTGCCAATGCGCGTGATGCTGCTAGAAAAGCAAGAGAACAAGCTAGACAAGGAAAAAAAGGAAAGAAACTTGAGTCAGAACTTTCAGGAAAACTTGCGAATGCTCAAACTAAGAACCCCAAAATTAATGAGCTCTATTTAGTCGAAGGTGATTCAGCTGGAGGAAGCGCAAAAGGAGGAAGAGATTCTAAATTTCAAGCGATTTTGCCTCTTCGTGGTAAAGTACTAAATGTTGAGAAAGAATCCTTAGAAACAGTCTACAAGAATGTAGAATTAAACACGATTATTCATTGCATAGGAGCAGGAGCAGGACTTGAATTTGATATCAATGATGCTAACTATGACAAGGTCATTATTATGACAGATGCTGATGTGGATGGTTCTCATATTCAGTTACTGTTATTGACTTTTTTCTATCGCTTCATGAGACCACTTATTGAGGCTGGTAAAGTATATTTAGCTCAACCACCACTCTATAAGATTCACAATAAACAAGAAAGTCATTATGTTTATAGTGATGAGAAATTACAAGAATTCCGTGAGCTGATGAAATCATATGAAATTACTCGCTATAAAGGTCTTGGTGAAATGAATGCATCGCAATTATGGGAAACAACTATGGACCCTGAAACAAGAACACTGTTAAAGGTTACCATTGATGATGCCCACCAAATCTCAAAAACTATTTCTCTTTTGATGGGAAAAGATGCTGAACCTAGAAAGGAATGGATTGGCGAAAATGTCGATTTTGATGGTATAGGTAATGACTAAGAAGAAACCAACTATTAAACAACAATCATCAATTGTCGAAATTTCTCTCAATCAAATGATGGAAGATCGTTACTCCAGATATTCAAAATACATTCTTCAAGACCGAGCAATTCCTGATATTCGTGATGGATTAAAACCAGTCCAAAGAAGAATTCTTTTTAGTATGTATGAGGATGGAAATCTTTCATCAAAACCAACCAGAAAATCCGCTAAAACTGTTGGGAGCGTTATGGGAAATTACCATCCTCATGGTGATTCAAGTATTTATGAAGCAATGGTCAATATGAGTCAATGGTGGAAAATGGGAACTCCTCTTATTGAAATGCAAGGAAACAATGGATCAATTGATGGAGATAGTGCAGCAGCAATGCGATATACTGAGACTCGTTTAAGTAAGGTTTCGGAGTCACTACTTCAAGAGATTAATGAAAACACTGTTGACTTCAAGCTAAATTATGATGACTCCTTAGAAGAACCAATGGTTTTACCAGCAAAATTCTGTAACATATTAATTAATGGTGGAGAAGGAATTGCGACAGGATATGCAACAAAAATCCCTCCATTCAATTTTACTGAAGTTATGAATGCGAGTATTTATCGTTTAGTCAATCCAACCTGTACTGATGAAGAAATATTCGATTTAGTATTAGCTCCAGATTTTCCAACTGGAGGTATTATCGAAGGTAAAGAAGAAGTTCGTAAAGTTTTATCAACTGGAAGTGGTAGTTTTGTTGTGCGTTCTAAAGTTGAGATAGAAGATCAAAAGAAGATTACCCAGTTGGTTGTTACAGAGATTTGTTATGGCGTAAAAAAAGAAGAAATGGTCAAGAAAATTGCTGATGTCAGAAACAAACTTAACCTAGATGATATTTTAGAAGTGCGTGATGAATCGGACCATCGTGGGATTCGTGTTGTTATTGATCTTAGAAAAGAAGCTGATTTTCAGACGATTCTTAATATTTTATATAAAGAAACACAACTTCAAATTAGTTACTCAGCAAATATGACTGTTATTAAAGATAGAAGACCGCAACAAGTTGGAATTATTCCAATATTAGATAGTTTTTTAGAGTTTCGAAAAGAAGTAGTGACTAGACGCACACAATTTCGTTTTAACAAAATTTCTGATCGGTTGCATATTTTAGAAGGTTTAATGAAAGCAATTTCACTGCTTGATGATGTGATTCGAATAATACGTTCTTCAAAAAACAAACGGGACTCAAAAGATAATCTCATTAAAGAGTTTGATTTTTCAGAAGTCCAAGCAGAAGCAATTGTTACTCTTCAACTCTATCGATTATCAAATACCGATATAGTTGAACTAAAAGAAGAGTTTGCTAGATTACTAAATGATCTTGAATTTCTTAAGTCTATGTTAAATGAACCGTCCATATTAAATAACGAAATTGTGAAAGAGTTCAAAGAATTGATTAAGTTATATGATCAACCTAGAAAAACTGAACTCAAACAAGAAGTGAAAGAAATTGTAATCAATCGTGAGTCATTAATTAATGAAGAACAGGTTTATGTAACACTCACTAAACATGGTTATGTTAAAAAGGTTTCTCTACGATCTTTTGGTGCTAGCGATCAAATGATGACCTCTCTTAAAGAAGATGATGAGTTAGTAGGGCAAATTGAAACATCTACACTTCATGATTTGTTAGTCTTTACTCGTAAAGGGAATTATTTCCAACACAAAGTGAATGATTTACCTGATTTTAAATGGAAGGATGTTGGAAGTCATTTCAGTGCTTTTGTAAGTAATGAATCCAATGACCACATTGTTTCAGGATTCGTATTGGATAATTTTGAGACAGAAGCGGAGATATTATTAATCACAAAATTGGGCAAAATTAAGAAAGTAACAGTAAATAAGTTTCAAGTACAACGAACAAATCGTTCTTATAAAGCAATGAACTTAGAAAAACAGGACGAGATAGTCGCTGTATTGTTAATTAAGAGTATTCAAGAAGAGGT
Organism: uncultured Erysipelothrix sp.; assembly: GCA_964635335.1. Classification (GTDB taxonomy): domain Bacteria; phylum Bacillota_I; class Bacilli_A; order Erysipelotrichales; family Erysipelotrichaceae; genus DUUI01. Next base: position 15,890 of record CAZWPP010000011.1, read on the forward strand.
TATACTGCTAACAAAAAATGGTTATTGTGTTCGTTATTCAAACGAAATGGTACCGAATCAAGGATTGAATGCTTCTGGTGTTAAAGCAATCAATCTTCAACAAGATGATGTAATTGTTGATGCGAGTGTATACACAAATCAAAGTGACTTAGTATTCTTATGTGATGATGGCCAAATGAAGCGTATAAAGGAAAATGAAGTAAGTATAAGTGGACGCCCAACTCGAGGTAATTTGATTGCTAAACGTATCAAAACTAATCCTAATGTTCTAAAAGAAATGATGGTTGCGAATTTATATGATATTATTCCATTGTATTCACAAGAACCGTTATCCTTAATGGTTAAAGATATCAAACTAATGGGTCCATCTCAAACATTTTCTAAAACACTTGAAACTAATGCATATCTACTAAGAGGAATTAATGTAATTCCAACGGTACACATTGAAAAAAAAGAAACTCATCACGATCAATTCGAACAAGTTTCCTTTAGTTTAGATGAGTGAGACTAATGCTTGTAGATTCTTAACCTGACGGTTTGAATATTTGCGAGCTTTCTCGTTTGATTTCTTGTATGTTTCAACATAAATGTTGTTCATATTCGCTAAATAAGATGCTAAAACACCATTCACAGAGGCATAAATCGCAAGAATTTCATGGGGATTTATTTGTAATTTCTTTGCTATCTTACTATAGATATCCTTCTCAGGCTTACCTTCCATAATCTCATTACCACTAACGAGCGCTTCGTATTTCAATTGAAATGGTAATTTTTCAATCAGTTTATTGGTAAGTGCGCTATTAAGTGTAGAAACTAATCCGTACTTAATATTCTTTTGATGAAGTGTGTCAATTAAAGATTCTATTGAAGGATTTAGTAGAGTTGACACTTGATTGTCTTGAATTAATTGTTCAAGCGAATTCTCAAATGCTAATCTCATATCATCCTTAAGTGGTTCAAACTGATTATAATGGATATAGGAACGATGTCTATTTTGAAAACCACCATCTACATAGAGTTCAAAGAAGTATGGTTGTGGTTCCAAATTGTGCTGTTCCAGAATAGATGTGAATGTTTTTTCTAAATGGCTATATGTGTCAAGTACAATCCCATCTAAAGAGAGTACGACAGCCTGGATATTGTTTGGTTTCATTGTTACAATATGCCATATTTACAAGTTTTTTACAAATGATTTGATAGAAAAGAGGATTTATGACTAAACAATGCAAAGGGTGTGGAGCAACATTACAGAACACTGATTCAGCAAAAGCTGGATATATTACAAATCTGGAAAAAGATTTTTGTGTTCGTTGTTATCGACTCAATCACTATGGTGATACTAAACAATTAAATATGCACGTAGAAGCAAGCAGTGTCTTAAATGAAATTAGTTTAATGGATAAAGCATTGTATGTTTGGGTTATTGATATATTTCATTTAGAAGAATCCCAAATTCCTTCTTTAAAACGTTGGCTTAATGACAAGCCTGTAGTGGTCATCTTTACAAAAAGAGAATTATTACCATTAACAATGTCCCAATCTAAGTTAATTCGTGCAGTTCAACCATTTTTAAAACAAAGTCAATTAAATGTAGTTGATATAATTATCAGCTCAAAAATGGGAAAAGAAGGAAAAGGTTTAATTATCAATTCAATTAAGAATCATAAAGAACAGCTAAAGCTTGATAAGATTGTCTTCTTTGGCCAAACAAACGCAGGAAAATCCACTTTGTTGAATACTTTGTTCAGCGAAACTTCACAATTAAGTGTTTCGGCATATCCTGGAACAACATTGGATTTACTAAAAATTGACACATCAATAGGGGATGTTTATGATAGTCCAGGAATAGATTTAAAGGATAATATTCTTAATCACCTACCATTGGAAGCCGTTAAATTATTACAACCTAAAAAACAAGTAAAACCGATTACCTATCAGTTATTTGAAGATCAAAGCTTAATTATTGCTGGTTTAGCAAAGGTTGATTTTATTGGTGCACAACAACTGAGTGTTACGGCCTATTTTCCAGAAGATATTAGTATTCATCGTACGAAGTTTGAAAATTCAATGAAGCAGTTTGAGAAATTACAAGACAATCTCTTTTCCATTCCAGATAAGAAGTTAAGAACAACTCAGTTAAGAAATAATCACGAAGGATTTGATTTAGTTATCGATCATATTGGGTTCTTAAGTATCAAAGGAACAGTACAAAACATATCGATAACGTGTAGCGAATATGTGAGTTTTTCACAAAGAAAGGTAATGATTTAATGTTAAGTACCAAAGAAAAAAAAGCACTAAAAAGCTTTGCTCATCCATTAAAACCGATTATTCAAATAGGAAAAGATGGTTTATCGGATAATCTATTTATTACAATTTCACAAGCTCTAAAAGCACATGAGCTAATTAAAGTCAGTGTACTTGAAACATGCCCAGATCCTAAAGAACAATTAATACTAGATATTTGTGCACGATGCCATTGTGAAATAGTTCAATCAATCGGTAGAACGCTGGTCTTCTATAAGAGAACAGAGAAGAAAATCTACAAACTATGAAGAAAGTAGTTTTATTTGGGGGTAGTTTCAATCCTATTCATTTTGGTCACTTAAAAATGATGCAAACAGCCATAAAACAAATTGGAGCTCAAGAGGGATGGTTTTTAATTGCGGACCAAGCACCACTAAAAGAAGGATACGAAACTTCTTATCTAGATAGAGTCGCTATGGTAAAGATTATGATTGGACCTTATCGTCACTTAAAACTTTGTGAAATCGAGAGAGAATTACCTAAACCAAATTACACGATTAATACTCTTAAAGCTTTAAATAAGAAGTATCCAACACATAAGTTTTATTTTTTAATTGGAAGTGATCAAGCATTACAAATAGACAAGTGGAAAGATACAGAGCAATTATTTGATTTTGCTACATTTATTGTATATCCTAGAGATAACCTTAAAATTGAAGACAAGCGATTTCTAGAGCTAAAACCTCTTAAAGGGATGTTGGATGTATCGAGTACGATGATTCGAGAGATGAAATCATTTAAGACTCATCCTGTAATTTTAAGAAAAATTGCAATGGAAGGTTTATATTCAAAGGAAAGACTAAACGACTCTTTATCATTTAGTCGTATTAGACATGTCGATGGAGTTATTGAACTGATTGAAGAATTAGCGAATAATCATGGAGTTAGTCGTCAGTTAGCTAAAGGATTAGCTGTGAATCATGATTTATTTAAAGAAAAAGAGAGAGAGTTCTTAATTCAGTACTTATCGAAAAAGGAATTAGAATCTTTTGAATATTATTGGCATGCCTATGCAGTCAGTAAGTATTTATCAAAAAAGTGCTTTGTTACTGATAAGAAATTTCTGAAAGCAATCTATCATCATGTGGATGGAAAGAGTACACATCTATATGGCAAGTTGCTTTTCATTGCTGATAAGTGTGAAATCAATAGAGATTATGATACTGATTTTTATGTCAATGAAGCTAAAGTTAATATTCATAAGGCATATAAACTGGTAAAGGAAAATTCAAAGAACTACAACGAAAGGGTGGATGTATGAGTTTAATCAAAGAAGTAGTTACATTTATTGATAGTAAACAAGGAGAAAACATAAAAGTATTGAAAATGACAAAAGTGAGTCCATTAATGGACTACATGGTTATTTGTCATGTTTCGAATCAGCGATTATTGTATTCACTTGCTAACTATGTTGAGGATTTTTTTTCACAGAAGGATATTCAAATCCGACCAATTATTAAGAAAGAAGATACACACTGGATTCTGATCGATGCTAATGATATTATTGTTCATCTTTTCTTAGAAGAAGATCGTCAGCATTTTGCTTTAGAAAAGCTCTGGAAGGATTGTCTTGTTTCGGTAGAAGATTTACAATGAATATACTGAGTCAAGTGTACGATGAGCTTTTAGGAGATAAAGAAGGAACAGTTCTTTATGCTAACTTTATTAATAAACATCGAGTTGCAGGGGCTCTTCTTGAGTGTGCTTGTGGGAGCGGTGATTTGTTAGCACTTCTTAGTCAAAAAGACAATAATACAATTGGTATTGATTTGGATGAACAGATGATTCAATTAGCTAAAGAGAAGTATAGTCTAGCTGTTCAACAACAAGATATGTTGAAATTAGATGGACTAAGCAACTTTTCTACAGTAGTGTGTGTAGGGGATTCAATAAATTATCTTAGTTCAGTTTCAGATGTTAAAATTTTCTTTTCAGAAGTTTTTTGTCATTTAGAAAAAGATGGGGTATTTATTTTTGATATTCATAATCTTGATCGTTTAGAAGAATTCAAAGAAGAGTATATTGAAGAAGGATTATTTAGTTTAGGTGAATATCAATGGAGAATTCTTTCTTCAAACCAACAGCTTTTACATCAATTTATTTTCTATATTGACGAAAGAGTTCATATAGAAAATATAGTGCAACAGGTTTTTGATCCACAAGAAATCATTGATCTATTGAACTCATTTAGTGTTTCTTTTGAAATTTACACAGACTTTGATTTAGAAGGAATTCAGCAGGGAGAAAAACTATTTTTTATTGTAAGGAGGAAATAAAATGATAGCTATTATAGGAGCAATGCCAGAAGAAATTGCAGCAATCTTAAAAATTTCTCAAGCAACCGAAGAAATTACAATTAAAAAGAAAGTAATGTACAAAGCAAAAATATTCAAAAATGATGTTGTTGTTGCGTTATCTGGAGTTGGAAAAGTAGAAGCCGCATACACATGCCAGTTACTAATAAATGAATTTGACATTGACCTGATTATCAACATTGGTTCTGCAGGAGGATTACAACCTGGACAGAGAATTGGAGATGTTGTTATTGCATCAGAATGTCAATATCATGATTTTATCATTCATCAAGATGATCCATTAGAAGGATTGGAACGATTTGATTTTAGAACTGATTCACGACTAGTTAAAATCATGAAAGATTCCCTAGATGACCTTAAGATTCGAAATTGGATTGGTCTTGTTGTATCAGGAGATCAGTTTATTTCAACCAAGGAACAAAGTCAGTATATCATTAATCGTTTTCCTTATGCGATTTGCTCTGAAATGGAAGCGACAGCAATTGCCCATGTTTGTACTCTAGAAGAAAAACCTTATGTGATTATCCGTAGTTTATCTGACATCGCTCTGAAGCAAGGCAATGAGATTGATTTTGAGACATATCTACCGCTTGCGTCTGCTAGTTCCACAAATGCTTGTTTATTATTTCTAACTAAATATAATCAGCTTCATCACAATGAAAAGTAATTCTAAACATTGGATTGTAACGTTTATATTGGTTGCTTTACTAATAATTAGTAGTTATTTCAATTATTATTATTTTGTGCGTTCTAGTAATGTCTCAAAGTTAAAAAGCATTGACTATTTTGCTTCATTGATAAAAGAAAAGAATGGCACAAAGGAAGTGACTTTCTTGAACGAATTTGTTCATAAAGAGTCATGGTATTTTGTGAAAGCCGATGAATACTTAGAAGTGTATAATGATAAGATTGAGCTTAAAAAAAGATTGATTTATCCAGGAGTATCCGTTGATCTTCAAAGACAGTTTCCAAATGATGATATTCAGTTTGGTTATTTCGATAATAATTTTATTTATGTTGTGAAATCCAATAAAAGTGAGAAATGGTTTTCAATTGAAAATCTAAACGAAATATTTGCTATAAACTATTAAGGAGTTATTATGGTGTGGTATAAACAAATACATGTACATAGAAGAGATTGGATTTTAGATCACTATCATCAACTTGAGTTATCTCCAGTTGAATTTTTAGTGGTATCTTTTATTGATTTAGCAAATCAAAAGAATGAATCGATTTCAAATGACTACTTAATTGAGAAAACAAATTTGACTTCTCAAGAGATTGATCAAACCATTAATTCTTTAATTAAAAAGAAATATCTTTCAATACGTGCTACTAGAAAACAAGTGGAATTTGATTTAAGCGAGATGTTTATAAAAGACTTTAATAGTGAAATTAAGAATGAGATGCTAGATAGTTTTGAAAGTGAGTTTGGAAGGCCTCTTTCAATGGTCGAACTAGAATCACTCAATCAAATAGTTAAGCTCTACGATGAGAAGTTAGTTATTTATTCTTTAAGACAAGCGTCTTTACGAAATAAACTCAATATGAGCTATATTGAAAGAATTCTGCAGAATGAAACAAAAAAATAATAATATGACACCAATTGAAATATTTAATCATTTGAATATTCTCTATCCTGATGCTCATTGTGAATTGGTGCATCACGATGCGTATACTTTATCGATTTCCGTTATTCTTTCAGCACAAACTACTGATGCAGCTGTTAATAAAATTACTCCAAACCTTTTTAAGAAGTATCCAACGGTTTATGATCTTGCTAAAGCAGATCAAAAAGAAGTGGAAGGGTATATCCAATCAATTGGATTATATCGAAACAAAGCTCAAAGCATTATTGGATTCTCAAAAGAAGTAGTCACAAAGCATGAGGGTGTAATTCCTGATACATTTACTAAACTTATCGCATTACCTGGGGTTGGTCAAAAAACAGCAAATGTGATTCTATCCGTTTGGTACCATGTTCCACGCATTGCTGTAGATACTCATGTAAATCGTGTATCTAAGAGATTGAGACTTGTTTATCAGAAAGACGATGTCTATACAGTTGAAAAAAAGCTGATGAAGAAGTTTCCACAAGAAAATTGGTCAATGTTGCATCATCAAATGATTTTCTTTGGTCGTTACTTATGCAAGTCACAAAATCCTGAATGTGAGCGTTGTCCTTTTACTGGTTTTTGTTACTATTATAAACATAATAAAAAAGGGAAGTAGCATGCTAGAGCTATTTCC
>CAZWPP010000012.1:0-22576 GCA_964635335.1 uncultured Erysipelothrix sp.
TTAGTGGCCTAGAAAGAAAAAATTATCAATTTAGACCTAAATTGATAATACGAGATATTATGATTATTCAAAGTACAAGAGTATGGCTAGCAAGCCAATTTCTACCTTTTCAACTAGAACTTGAAGGAACAAAAATTAAAGCAATTCACTCCTATAATACTAAACCTGTCGATAAAGATTTTGGGGACATGAGAATCGTTCCTGGATTTATTGATATCCATATCCATGGAGGTTATGGATTTGATACAAATGAAGCTTACGAATCAGGACTAATCAATCTTTACGAAAAGCTACCGAATGAAGGTGTCACTAGTTTTTTACCAACAACGATTACTCAAACAGAAGAAGTTCTAACGAAGGCACTCAAGAATGTAGCTGTGGTTAAAGAAAAACAAGTCAGTGGCGCAAGAATACTTGGTGTTCATTTTGAAGGTCCTTATTTAAATGTTGCCTTTAAGGGGGCACAACCCGAAGAATGTATTGTGAAACCAGATGTGGGACAGTTCAAAAGATATCAAGAGGCATCTAATAACTTAATTAAACTCATTACCATGGCTTGTGAAGAAGATGAAGACTATAAACTCATGAATTATTTAACGAGTCAAGATATTGTTATCTCATTAGGACACACTGGTGCGACCTATGAAGAAGCTCTCTTAGCGGTAGGGAATGGAGCGAAATCATTTACTCATGTCTACAATGGAATGAGCCGTTACCATCACCGTGATGTTAATGTTCAAGGAGCTTCTCTACGTTTCCATGATGTTTATGGTGAAATTATTGTTGACGGAAATCATGCAAATTTTGCGGCTGTGAATAATTATATGGTTGCTAAAGGGAAAGAAAAGGTTATTTTAATTACTGATGCACTCATTGGTAAGGGAGAACCTATTGGTTCAGAATATATCTTTGGTGGCCATCCAATCAAAATTGCAGAAAATGGAAGTGCTTATCTTCAAGATGGAACAGGTTCATTAGCTGGATCAACATTATTAACAAATCAAGGGGTCAAGAATATTATTGAGAAAGTTGGACTTGATTGGGAATATGCATTGAATGCAGCAAGTACCAATCCAGCGACTTTATTAGGGTTAGATAAAGTCAAGGGTTATCTTCGCGCTGGCTATGATGCAGACATTGTTGTCTTACAAGATGATTATGAAGTAGCTTGTACCTTTGTTCTAGGCGAAATTGCTTTCGAGAATAAATAATGAAGTTTGTATTTATAATCAATCCAATATCAGGAAAAAAACACTATCAAAGTGTGGTCGATATTGTCAAAATATATGCTAAAAAACATCCCGACTTTGAGTACGACTTAGTGTTAACGGAATATACTGGACATGCAAAAGAAATTGCAGCAAACTACCCCAATGCACAAGCTTGTTGTTTTGTTGCCTGTGGTGGAGATGGGACTTTAAATGAAGTTCTTAATGGACTTCAAGATCAAGCAATACTTGCTCAAATTCCTATTGGTTCAGGAAACGATTTCTTTAAGATGCTAGGTTATGATAATGACAGTGATTTAGAGACACTTGTTGTTTCAACCATTGAAGGAAAAGTAGCCAACATTGATTACGGGCGCGTGAACTCTGAACGTTTCATTAATTCCTGTAACATGGGATTGGATGCAGATGTGTTAATTGAGTTTGATAAAAATCGAGGACGAATCCCAAATCGATTTTTGTATGCTTATTCCATCATGAAGACGATTCAAAAGCCTAAAGCTCATATCAATCGTATAGAGAATCACACTGATAACAAAGTACTTGAAGAAGACATGATGTTGTTGACTGTAATGAATGGACAATTTTACGGAAATGGATTCACACCAACACCTTTGGCTGAAATTCAAGATGGAATGTTCGATATTTGTTGGGTAGAAAAGATGTCGGTTCCTCGGATTATTTCATTGTTATCTAAATACAAAAAAGGTAAACACATCAACGAGAAAAGAGTGCATTTTCTTAAAAGCAATCACTTGACAATTTCTTCAAAAGAACCTCTGAGATATGGGTTGGATGGAGAACTTAAAGAAAGTTATAAGATTGAAATTGAGAATATGGCAGGACAATTAAAGTTTATGGTAAGCAAAACATCACATTTAAAAGGAGAACGTATGAAAGTTTATATTGAAAAAGATGCACAAGCTGTAGCGGATACCGCTTATCGTTTCTATGAAAAATTATTAACAGAAAAACCAAACGCAGTACTAGGACTTGCGACAGGATCCACTCCGATTAAGCTATATCAAAAATTAATAGCAGGTAACAACAAAAATGAAATATCATTTAAAGAAGTAACTTCTGTAAATCTAGATGAATACGTCGGACTACCACAAGGACACAAAGAAACATATCGTGAATTTATGAATAATCAACTGTTCAATCACGTTGATATCGATAAGGCTAACACCTACGTCCCAGTATCTTTTGGTGATTTAGAACAAAATGCGAAAGAATATGAACAACTTCTTGAGTCATTATATATTGATTTACAATTACTAGGACTCGGTGAAAATGGTCATATTGGATTTAATGAACCAGGTGAAGATTTTGATTCAGTCACACATGTGGTAGAACTTGATCAAAACACTCGTGAAAATAATGCTCGTTTTTTTGATTCGATTGATGATGTTCCTACCCAAGCCATTACCATGGGGATTGCTTCTATTATGAAAGCTAATCAAATACTAGTACTAGCAACTGGAGATAGTAAACAAGAAGCAGTTTACCAAATGGTAAAAGGCAAAGTCTCTTCCCAATTTCCATGCACTGCTCTTCAAAATCATCCCAATGTAATTGTAATTGTTGATGAAGCTGCAGCCAAGAAATTACATGAATAAGATTGAAATAAAAGCTGTTGTCTGTGATTTAGATGGAACACTACTGACTTCTAAAAAGAAAATCTTGAATGAAACTAAAAGTGTCCTCATTGAACTTCAAGAAAGAGGAGTAAAATTAATCTTGGCATCTTCTCGCTCTTTGTTTATGCTTGAAGAAATTATTGATGCATTACAAATGAAACAACACAATGGCTATGCTGTTTGCCAAAATGGTTTAGTAACAGTTGATCTTGGAAAGAACGAGATACAAGAATCACCGGGAATTAGTGATAAGTTAGCACTAGAAATCTTTGATTATTTTAAAACACATCGACATTTGGGTGTTTTTGAATCAGAAAGAGGGTATCAAATATATTTACCCATCAAATTAAGATGGGCGATGCCAATCTATTATTTTATTATTGCTAAGAAGAAGTATTCAGATATGAGAAATATTACCTTTACACTGTTTGGTGATTTTCGATTTAGCCCTGAATCCAAGATAGAAATTATTCATAAAAGAGACGAATTAACATTCCCAGTTGCTAAAGCCGGTTACATTCGTCTAACCAAAGGAATGGATAAGATGGTTAATCATTTCAATGAAACCTTTAGCGAATTGGATACCATTCGTATTTCTAGAGCATGGGCAGATATGATGCCCAAAGGTGTTAATAAAGCATTTGGAGTCAATTTATTATCAGATAAACTTGGATTTGGATTAGAAGAAATGATGGTTTTTGGAGATGCTGAAAATGATCTTGAAATGATAAAGAGTGCCAAGATTGGTATTGCGATGGGGAATGCAATGCAAAAAGTGAAGGATAATGCTGATGATATTACATTGTCCAATAATGAAAATGGAATTGTTCATGCTATACGAAAATATGGTTTAATTGAGTGAGCAATTTAGATGACAGAATATAAGGAATTCGTTATACTATTGATGAAGTTAAGGAGACTGAATATAAATGAAATATGCAACAAGTGAAAATTTTAATGAATTAATTAAAGAAGGTGTCGTTTTAGTAGATTTTTATGCTGACTGGTGTGGACCATGTAAAATGTTAGGACCAGTTTTAGAAGAAGTAGCTAAAGAAGATCCTTCAGTATCAATCGTCAAAGTAAACGTTGATAATGAACAAGCGTTAGCTCAACATTTTAGAGTTCAATCAATTCCAACTCTTTATTTATTTAAAGATGGTGAAGCAGTTGCTCAAACAATGGGATACCAAGCTAAGCCAATGCTTCAACAATTCATTGCCAAAGCTAAATAGCAATATCAAGCACTCCATGTGAGTGCTTTTTATTTGGAAAAAAATATCGGGTATTGAAGGTTAAGCGGTTACATTAAAGTTGTGTTGTTTGAATTTGCTAAACTTTTTGTTTAACAGTTGCATACATTAAAAAGTTGTGTATAATAAAGAATGGTTTAGTTGAACTTGAAATAAAGTTTAGTGATACTAAACAGAAAGGGGATGCTTATGCAGATAGGACAACGCATTCGAAAGTACCGAACAAAAAATGGATTAACTTTAGAAGAACTAGCAAGTCGCACAGAGTTAACAAAAGGTTTCTTGTCCCAACTTGAAAATGATTTAACTTCACCATCGATTTCAACATTAGCAGATATCGTTGAAGCGTTGGGAGTCACCTTGTCTCAATTCTTTTTGGATGAAGCAAACGATCAAGTTGTTTTTAGGAAAGAAGACTTCTTTGTTGATGAACAAGAAGACTACACCATCGATTGGATTGTTCCTAATGCTCAGAAAAATAAAATGGAACCAATTCGTTTATTACTGAATGAAGGAGGCTCATCGATGATGATTAATCCTCATGAAGGAGAAGAATTTGGCTATGTTTTATCAGGAAAAGTATCGCTTGAAATAGATGGCAAAAAACAAATAGTTAAAAAAGGGGAAACCTTTTATTTAAAAGGCAATACAAGTCATCGACTTGTTAATGAATCAAAAAGAGAAAGTGAAATTCTGTGGGTAAGTACACCACCAATATTTTAAGGAGAACATATGAAAAAACTAATTCAATTTAAAAATATCGTCAAAGATTTTGACGGACAACTCGTACTAAAAGGAATAAATCTTGATATCAATGAAAATGAGTTCGTGACTTTACTTGGTCCTTCTGGATGTGGGAAAACGACTTTACTAAGAATTTTAGGTGGTTTCTTAGATCAAACAGAAGGAAATGTATATTTCGAAGACATCGAAATATCGAATCTTCCAGCATATAAACGAGAAATTAACACTGTGTTTCAACGCTATGCTCTCTTTCCTCACATGGATGTCTATGACAACATCGCTTTTGGTTTACGCATCAAAAAACTAGATGAATCAAGTATTAAACAAAAAGTTGAGAGAATGTTAAAACTAGTTAACTTAGAAGGCTATGAAAAAAGAGCAGTTACTTTACTCTCTGGTGGTCAACAACAACGTGTCGCAATCGCACGAGCACTTGTCAATGAACCAATGGTGTTATTACTGGATGAACCTCTTGGAGCGTTGGATCTGAAGTTGCGTAAGGAAATGCAAATCGAACTGAAGAAGATTCAAAAAGAAGTTGGAATTACCTTTATCTATGTAACTCACGATCAAGAAGAAGCACTAACGATGAGTGATAAAGTAGTCGTTATGAATAATGGTGAGATTCAACAAATTGGAACTCCGATTGATATTTACAATGAACCAGAAAACAGATTTGTAGCTGATTTTATTGGAGAATCCAATATAATCGAAGCAACCATGATTGAAGATTACAAAGTCTCATTAGATGGAAAAGAACTCGATTGTGTTGATTACGGTTTCGGCGAAAACGAAGCGATAGAATTAGTAATTCGTCCTGAAGATATCGATATAGCTGAACCAAACCAAGGAGTCTTTAATGGTGTGATTAAGTCACTTGTTTTTAAAGGTGTCCATTATGAATATTCGATTGAAACAGAATTTAGAAATTACATTGTACACTCTACAGATTTAGCTCCTGTAGGAAAAGAAGTATCCATTCAATTTGGTCCAGAAGATTTACATGTCATGTGGCCAATGGAGATGTATTAATATGAAAGCTTTTAAAAGGCTGGTCGTTCCGCATGGTGTATTCATGGTTATCTTTATTGTCTTCCCAATGTTGTTGGTGGCACTTTATGCCTTCACAAGAAAGGGAAACGATATCGTTACCATTCAATTTACAATGGATAATTTTATCCGCTTCTTTGATCCTGTATTCATCAATATTTTGATTCAATCACTAAAGATTGCTTTGATTACCACAGTATTCTGTTTGGTGTTGGGTTACCCGATTGCTTATTTCATATCTAAACAAGGTCAGCGTTCTCAAATGCTTCTAATTATTTTAATCACGATGCCTATGTGGGTTAATATGTTAATTAGAACCTATTCTTGGATTTCGCTTTTATCTACCAATGGAATTATTAACAATATTTTAGCGTCATTTGGATTCAATCGAATAGAAATGCTGTATACAGACTTTGCGGTTATTTTAGGGATGGTTTATAACTATTTACCATTTATGATCATTAGCATTCATACACAATTAGCAAAAATGGATCAGAGCTTAATTCAAGCTTCTTACGACTTAGGAGCTAACTGGAAGCAAACTTTTAGTAAAGTAATTTTTCCGCTCTCAATCCCAGGGGTAATGACAGGCATTACACTTGTCTTTTTACCAGCTGTATCAAGTTTCGTAATTCCAAAACTTTTAGGAGGAGGCTCCTATATGTTAATTGGTAACTTAATTGAAAACCAATTTGGTAGCGCCGGTAATTGGAACTTTGGATCTGCGATTTCCTTAATCATGACAGTTATTATTATTGTGACAATGGCAATAACAAAACATTTTGATAAAGATGTTGAAGAAAAAAATAGTAAAGGAGCACGTCTATGGTAGGTATCAAAGAACGCAAATGGTTATCACGCTTATCCATTGGATTAATGCTAGCTTTCTTCTATTTGCCAATACTCATTATGATTGTCTTTAGTTTCAATAGCTCAAAATCATTATCTTCTTTTGAAGGATTCTCATTAGGATGGTATGAACGATTATTTAATGATCGAGATGTTATCGATGCGGTAGTAACATCGTTCTCAGTAGCAATTATTTCAACGATTGTTTCAACTTTCGTTGGAACTATTACAGCAATTGGACTTAGTAAATCAAAAAAGATTGTTAAAGATATCATGTTGTGGGTTAATGATTTCCCAATTATGAATCCTGAAATCGTTACTGCGATTGGCTTAATGTTACTCTTTGTGTTTCTGAAGATTGAAGCAGGGTATTTAACAATGTTACTTGCTCATATCACATTCAGTATTCCTTATGTTATTCTGTCTGTTTTACCAAAAATCAGAAGTTTAGATCCAAACTTAACAGAAGCAGCTTTAGATTTAGGGGCAACCCCTGGTCAAGCGTTAAGTAAAGTCATTATTCCTCAAATCACTCCAGGTATTATTTCTGGTGCATTGATTGCGTTCACTATGTCTTTTGATGATTTTGTCATTTCCTATTTTGTTACAGGAAATGGTGTCAAAAACATTTCGATTCTAGTCTACACAATGAGTAAGCGAATTAATCCAACTATTAATGCGTTATCAAGCATATTAGTTCTAGTCATTACAATTGTTCTCATTATTGTTAACGTAGTACCATATATTAAAGAAAAGGGGAAAAATCAAAATGAAATTAACAAAGAAACTCGTTAGTTTACTAATCGTTGCACTTATTTTAGTTGGGTGTGGTACCAACAACAACTCATCCCAAGAAACACTGAAAGTATTCAGTTGGGGAGAATATATTGACAAAGCTGTCATTACTGATTTTGAAAAAGAAAACAATGTTCGGGTTATTTACGAAACATTTGATAGCAATGAAAGTATGTATACAAAACTATCTTCAGGGGCTAATTATGATATTTTAGTTCCTAGTGACTATATGATTCAACGGTTGATTGAAGAAGAGATGTTACAAAAAATCGACTTAACTAAAATACCAAATGTTTCGAATCTAATGGACACCGCAATCAACAAAGAGTATGACAAAAACATGGAATACAGTGTTCCTTATTTTTGGGGTACTGTTGGAATTTTATATAATAAAGAAAAGGTAGATCCTCAAACGGTTGAATCTAAAGGTTGGGAAATCTATAAAGACACTGAGTATGCAGGAAACTTATTCTTCTATGATTCTGAAAGAGATGCTTTCATGGTTGCTCTTAAGGCTATAGGTTATTCAGTCAATTCAGAAGATGAAAAAGAACTAGAAGCAGCATACAACTGGTTACTTGAACTCAGCAAAACGATGAACCCAGTATTTGTTGATGATTCTGTCATTGATTCGATGGTGAATGGTAATAAAGATATAGCAAATATCTATTCAGGAGATGCTACTTATATTATGTCTGAAAATGAAGACATGGCTTATTTTGTACCTAAAGAAGGAAGTAACATTTGGCAAGATGCCATGGTTATTCCAAAAAATGCTGAAAACGTTGAGTTAGCACACAAATGGATGAACTATATGTTAGAACATGATGTTGCTTTAGCAAATACAATTGAAGTCGGATATAGCACACCAGTAAAAGCGGTATACGATGAAGTTACTGGTCCAGGTGGGGATTATGAAGGATACAACTCATACTTAGATGATAACAATCCTAACAATGAAGAATATAAATACAACGCGAAAACAAAAGAAATTATTTCAGATTATTGGACTAAAGTTAAAGGCACTAAATAACAGTCGCAATTAAGTAAAGAATAAAAAGATGTAGGGGATAGAAAACATAGAAAAAAAACTTGTTTTCTGTCCCTTTTTCATGGTTGTAACGATCAATCAAAAGAATTGATAAAATAGCAGTAGCTTGTAAAATCATCAATAATCCTGTAGTGATATTTCTTAACAAACTATTCTTGTTAAAGTACCAAAAACAAAAAACCATTAAAACACCCATCCAACTATAATCTGTCTGAAAGTAGTGGGCAACTAAAAATCCTAATACTAATACAATCCAGTTGCCAATTTTAGTTCTTTCTAATACTTGAAAGAGATATATTGTGACAATGGCTATAAAAAAAGTAAACATGACATTTTGATAGTATGGAAAGAAGATGGTTTTACTAATTGCTAGATTGAAGAAAGGTTCAGTTGCAATCGCAAAGATACCCATCCGTAAAGCATATTTTGGTAATGAATGAGTATGAAGAATTCCTTGTGATATTCCAAAAGCAAACAACGGGAATGCCAAACGACCAATCAATCGAAATGCTATATACACCACAAAAAGAGGACTTTGAGAAAGTGGTCCAGAAAAATTAATTCCTTGTTCAATTAAGAGGGGCTCAATAAGAACTGCTCCAACATGGTCAATTAGCATTGTAACAATTCCAATCCATTTTAGATGAGCCATAGTAAAATAAGTTTTTTTATTCATGAGTATATTCTATCATGTTTTTATGATGCATTTTCATAATGAATGTATCCTATTAAAATCAAAATAGTTTACAATGTAATTATGATAAAACAACTATTAGAAAACAACTTTAATGAGTTCATTAGTGGTGAACTCCTCGCAAGTGAACTGAAATCAACTCGCGCAAATGTTTGGAAACAGATTGAAAAGTTCAAAACACAAGGCTACCAAATTGAATCACGGACTAACAAAGGGTATCGTCTAGTTGGATATAAACATTTGGTATCTGATGCTGCGATTAAGAGATATCTAACAGTACCTCTAAAAAACATTATTCTATTGGATGAAGTAGATTCTACCAATAGTTATGTTAAAAGAGAGTGGGAGACTTTGGATGAGAACACACTAGTTGTTAGTGATTATCAAACAAAGGGTAGAGGTCGTTATGGTCGTAGTTTCTATTCACCAAAACATGAGGGAATCTATTTAAGCTATTTACTGAAACCGAATTTTGATGATATTAGAAAAACCCAACTCGTAACAATCGCTGCTTGTTTAGGGGTGATTGATGCTATTGAGAAAAGCTGTGATGTTGTGTTAGAGATTAAGTGGTTGAATGACATATATTATCAAAAGAAAAAGCTCTGTGGGATCTTAACTGAAGCTTCCATAGAGATGACTTCCCAACAAATCCAATATTTAGTGGTTGGTATAGGTATTAATTTGTTTGTTCAAAACATCCCCGATGATTTAAAAAACATTATGATTTCATTAAATAAACAGATAGAGGTTCATGAGTTAATAGCAACTATCACAAATAGTTTTTACAAGCGATTAACAATGATTGAAACAAATCGTTTAGAATTGATAACTGATTACTCAAAACGAAACATGTTACTGAATCAGACAATTGTGTATCAACAGAATCAATATGTGGTAAAAGGTATTAGTGAGTGGGGTCATTTGATAGTAGAAGATAAAAACTCACAAGTGTTAGAACTACAAGCAGGAGAGGTATCACTTCATGACAACTAAACAATGGTTACAATCAGCTATGATGATTGCTTTATTGAGTGTAGCAGCCTACATAAAAATTCCTTTAGGACTAGTACCGATTACTTTTCAGTTCTTAATCGTTTTAGTAATTGGCTTGTTGTTTTCTATAAAACAAGTCATCATTACTTTATCTCTATATATTCTCGTTGGTTTATTAGGGGTACCGGTCTTTAGTGGTGGAGGAGGATTTGACTACATCATACGACCAAGTTTTGGTTTTATCTTGGGGTTTCTTGTTTGTGGTGTCATAACAAACATTGCATACAAAAAGACTAATCAACCTTTTTTATCAACTCTTCTGGGTTATACTAGTCTTTATTTGGTAGGGTTACCTTATTTGTTTGTGATACTTACAAAAGTAATGAATATCACAATTCAAATTGATCAATTTCTGTATTCTTATTGGATCATCTTTATGCTTAACGATTTTCTAAGTATCGGATTATCAATACTTGTTTCAAAACGATTAAATAAATTTCGTAACTGATTCAATCGCCTGAAGGGTTTCATCAGGTAAACGATCATACGGGTGCTCTAGATTGTACTGATTAATGAAGTCAATCCGATATTGCATCCGTTTTTTAATGGTTTCAAAATAACCCTTGTTTTCAGGGATTTCAAAGCCATCAACTACTGCAAATTCGATGTGTGGGTGATTGATAAATGGTTTAAACTCATTCGTTCCATTGACATCATTTTCTATGATTGACAAAGTGACTTCTTTTGGAATCTTTTGTTCTAAATAATACCCTGTATTGATTATGTAACAACTAACATTACCTTTCAAAAACAGTTCTTTGAAACGAGTATAGTCATCTAATAGATTGTAGACTCTGAATGGATTCGCATATGGTTCGATTACCAATGCATTAGGGTCAATGACACCTGTTTCAGCAGTAGTCCGTTTGGTAGCTAAGGTGAGTCCAAAGGTACTTGCTAGAACAGGGTCAGTAATTTTAAGAAGAGGTGGTAAACTATCGTCTTTCATGATCCAGTAAACAGCATTGATTGGATCATTTATTTTATCGACACGGTTTGGAGTTGAGTATCTTGATTTTACAGTTCGACCATTTCCATTACGTATATCTTGGGTTACAAGAACTCGTTTGTTGTCTTGATTTAAAGTGACCCCAACATTTTGTACAGTTAAGAAATAGTCTTGTTCAGGATGACCGGTAGGATAATCTTGTGTCTTATCGAAGTAAGATGGTTCTAAAGCGATGCTAGAACCATCGTTCATATTGATAATGAAAGCATCATCATGAAGAACTTGGATATCAAACTTGTTGTCATGTTTCGCATGGGTCAAAGTGGACTTTCCTGATCCAGATAAGCCAAAGAAACTTGCGACATAATTATGATCGGTTTTTTTGAACATTTTCAATCCACCATGGCAACTAACAAATCCATGACGATATGCGGTTGCCCACGCAAGTGTGAGTGTTCCTTTTTTAAGTTCTCCAAAGTAATTCATCCCCAAAATACATACTACATTATGAAGAGGGTCAAAATAGCATAAGCCTAAAGGATAATCAGAATGGTGCCATTCAGAATCAAAATAAACATAAATATCGTTTTCTGGATAGTGAACTGAATCTTTGTAAAGTGTCTTGTATTGATCATTGAATATTTGGAAGTTCAATAACCATGACAATAAATTGTTGACTTGGTTATCATTGATACACAGGTGAGCTTTAACCATGAAATCTTGATGAAGACCAACTACTCCAGTCGCATGATAAAACTGCCTGTTGTAATTGTTCAACATACTGTCTTTTATCAAATCACTAAGTTTTTTTTCTTCTTCTTTGTTTTGATTAACAATGCGACGTGCTTTTGCTGAACGACCAACTACTTTTCCGCTATTTTCAACTAAGATAGTGGCATCCTCAGGAAGTTCTAGTTCTTGAGTGTGCTTAATAGAGATATCAGTCACAATGGTCTTAGGATGTTCTTTCGCCAGAAGGTAAGCTTGTGTTAATGTCTCTACCTTTTTGACGTTGTTTTTGTAGAAGGTTGTCTCGATTAGTGTTTTGAGTGGAGACAACAGTGGATTTGTATCACGAATTTCATTCGTTTCAAATTTTTCTATTGTAGCCATGTTTATTCTCCTTTATATTTGATACTATTATATCATGAAAGGGCTTACTTTATTAAATTATTATCAAAGATTATACTAAAAAACATTGAAAGAACAACAAAGAGTTAAGTATTTGGGTATAATAAAATCAAGAAAATAGAAAGGAGAACTTCGTGTTTTGGTTTAAAAAGAAAAAGAAGAGTGAACCAACGATTGAAAATAAAGAATACCTTATAAGACCTATTGAAGAAAATAGAGTCGTATTAACTAAGGAGATTTTCAATCAAGAAGAAAAAGAGTTAGTGTCTTTAATTACGAGTAGTATTGCAAGTAGTGATTATCCATATTCAAAATTCAAAATCAATTCAATTCAAGAAATTGATGTTGATAAAGAAGAGGCTATCGCAGTAGTTTCATCAGTACTAGCCAATGACAGACCATCAAGTAAATTTCGCTGTGTATCAATTAATGAAATAAACGAAGGAGAACAACTATGTTAAGAAAGTTTAGAATTAAGATCAACAACAAGGAATACCTTGTTGAAATGGAAGAATTAACACCACAAGGTGTTACTCAAAGTGCACCAGTCCAATCAACTCCATCTGTCCAATCAGTACCAACAGAACAAGCTGCACCAGCACCTGTTGCGGTAGCGCCACAAGGCACTTCTGAAGGGATTCGTGTTGAAGCGCCGATGCCTGGTAATATCTTGAATGTATTTGTTAAAGTTGGGGATGTTGTGAAGGAAAATGATCCACTAGTAATTCTTGAAGCGATGAAAATGGAAAATGAAATTGTTTCACCAATTAACGGAACGATTACCAGTGTTGCTGTTACGAAAGGAGTCGCAATTGATGTCGCAGAACTCATTGTGACAATTAAGTAAAATGCATATTATATATGAAGGATTAACATCAATCACCCTACCTCAAGTAGCGATGATGCTTATTGGTTTAACATTAATGTACTTAGGAATTAAGAAAGAATATGAACCAACTTTACTTGTTCCTATGGGACTAGGAGCTATCTTAGTCAACTTTCCAAATTCAGGGATGATTACTCAACCTGGAGGATCAACAGGTGTTCTAAATATACTTTTTGAAGCAGGAATTGAAACAGAACTCTTTCCGTTATTAATTTTCATTGGTATTGGAGCGATGATTGACTTTGGTCCACTTTTAAAGAATCCATTTATGCTTTTATTTGGTGGAGCAGCACAATTCGGAATTTTCTTTGTTGTTGTTGTTGCGGTTCTCTTTGGGTTTACGATTGAGCAAGCAGCTTCCATTGGAATCATTGGGGCTGCGGATGGACCTACTTCAATTTTTGTTGCTAATAAATTAGCACCAGATTTATTAGGCCCTATCACAGTTGCTGCTTATTCTTACATGGCGTTGGTACCAATTATTCAACCGTTTGCAATTAAGTTAGTAACTACTAAAAAAGAAAGACAAATCCGCATGAAGTATAAAGCGGAGGGTGTTTCTCAAAAAGTTAAAATATTCTTCCCAATTATCATTACATTGGTTGCTGGTTTTATAGCACCAGTATCGTTACCACTTGTAGGATTTTTAATGTTTGGAAACTTACTTCGTGAAACTGGTGTACTTGATCGTTTAAGTAGTACGGCTCAAAATGAGTTAGTGAATATTGTATCGATTTTACTTGGTTTAACGATTTCATTAAAAATGACAGCTGATGCTTTCCTAAATGTTCAAACACTAATGATTATTCTCTTTGGACTAGTTGCTTTTGTGATGGATACCATTGGAGGAGTTTTATTTGTTAAGTTATTAAATCTTTTTAGAAAAGAAAAAATGAACCCGATGATTGGTGCGGCAGGTATCTCTGCATTCCCTATGTCAGCTCGTGTTGTACAACGTTTAGCTAGTGAAGAAGATAAACAAAACTTCGTACTAAACTACGCTATTGGAGCGAATGTCTCTGGACAAATTGCTTCAGTAATTGCAGGTGGTCTCATCCTGTCACTGTTAGGATAAGGGGGATATTATGAAATTTGATGTAACATTAGTGCCACAAGCCCTTGAAATTATGGCTCTTGGTATGGCAGGAATTTTTATTGTCATGATTATTTTATATCTTGCGAGTTTACTCCTAATTAAAGTTTTACCAGAAGAAAAGTAGACAATGTTAAAGTTAACCAAAGAAAACATTGCAAAATTATTTATCGAAGGTAATTCTCCATCGTTGGACCAAGTCCTAGAGGCACGAGAAAGAAGAGTTTTTCAACAAGAAGCATTGGTGTTAGATAACCAAGACAAAACAGTTCTTGTTGTCAAAAGCAATATTCCTGGCCCAATCAAAAACAACCACTATCTCAAGAAAATTGGTGAATGGGGTCAACAACTTGTGGAAGAAACATTTAGTACCTCAGCTGTACTAATAAATGATGATGATTGTGGATATGAAACGTTTTATGTCATCAATCTGTCTGTTCTTGATGTAAAAGAGAAAATGATGGCGATTGAAGATGACTATCCACTGGGAAGACTTTTGGATGGGGATGTATTTTATTTCTCTGACAATCATGTGCAATCAGTGAGTCGTTTGGTAGCTAGGCAGTGTTTTGTTTGTCAAAAAGATGCTAAGAGTTGTGGGTCTCAAAGAACTCATAGTATTTCTGAGTTACAAAATAAAGTTAAAGAATTGTGTTTATTACAATTAAAGGAGGAAAAATGAATCCTAAAAAAGTTAGATTTATGGATACTATCTTAAGAGATGCTCATCAAAGTTTAATCGCTACTCGGATGACGACTGCTCAAATGGAACCAATTCTAGAAGTATTAGATGATTGTGGTTTCGAGTCATTAGAAGTCTGGGGAGGAGCAACATTTGATAGTTGCTTGCGTTTCTTAAATGAGGATCCTTGGGAAAGATTACGTATTATTAGAAAACATGTTAAAAAGACAAAGCTTCAAATGCTTTTACGTGGACAAAATTTATTAGGCTATAAACATTATCCGGATGATGTTGTTGAAGAATTTGTGCGTTTGTCGATTAAGAATGGTATTGATGTTATCCGTGTCTTTGATGCCCTTAATGATTTAAGAAACATCGAGGCTTCGATGAAAGCTATTAAGAAATATGGTGGAGAAGCACAGTGCTGCATCTGCTATACAATCTCAGATGTTCATACAGATGAATACTATGTTGAGATGGTCAAAAATATGGAACAAATGGGTGCAGATTCTATTGCTATTAAAGACATGGCAGGAATCTTAACTCCTCACAATGCGTACAAACTTACTAAAGCGATTAAAGAAGTTACTCAATTACCTCTTGAAATCCATACTCACGCAACATCAGGTATTTCAGAGATGACTTATTTAAAAGCTGTTGAGGCTGGAGCAGATATTATTGATACAGCATTATCTCCTTTTTCAGGTGGTACTTCACAACCTGCTACCGAATCACTGATGATTGCTTTAGAAGAAATGGGTTATGAAACAGGATTGAATCTTGATAAAATCAACGAAGCAGTTGCTTATTTTCAAAAGATTAAACAAGAGTTTGTTGATAATGGTTTATTTAATCCAAAAGTAATGGATATTGAACCTAAGACACTTATTTATCAAGTTCCAGGGGGAATGTTGTCGAATCTTTTAAAACAACTAAAAGATGCTAAAAAAGAACATCTGTTTGAAGAAGTGTTACAAGAGATTCCTCGTGTTCGAAAAGAAATGGGATACCCACCTTTAGTAACCCCTATGTCACAAATGGTTGGAACACAAGCAGTTATGAATGTAATTAGTGGTGAGCGCTACAAGATGGTTCCTAAAGAAATTAAGGATTATGTTGCAGGTTTATATGGACAAGCTCCTGCTCCATTAGATAGTGAAATCGTAAAACTAATCAATGGAGATAACAAAATTATTACACAACGACCTGCTGATTTATTAGCACCACAACTCGATCAATTTAGAGCTGAGTTGGGTGAAATAGCGATGAGTGAAGAAGATGTTTTAAGCTATGGTTTGTTTCCAACAGTGGCGTTACCATTTTTGAAGAAAAAACACGACCCATTCTATGACATCCCTGAACAACTTGTTGAAGTAATATTATAGTATGGATAAAATGACTAAAATTCAAGCTTACTTCAACATGGTTCAGAACTATGAATTGTTTGATGTTTATATTAAACAGAAATCAGTTCGTTACAAAGCGGACAAGATTGTTAAGAAACGTTTCTTTTTGGTAGCTGTTTTGCAGGCAGTTCTGGCAGTTGTTATTGGTAAGGGAATTGTTGATTTAAATGTTGGTGTTTTTGGTAATGGGAATTTACTGATGTACATGTTTAGTCAAATCATCATGATTGTTTTGATGTGGTTGGTGCTTAGTCCGTTTGCTGCTATTGTAATGCCTAACAAATTAACTTCGCATTTCAGTGAAGTAAAATAAGATGTTTAGAAAACTGACTCTCAAAAGTTAGATTTAAAATCTGATGGATGGGCTCAGTTTGTTTTTAAATGGTTGATAGTATAGTTTTACGTTTTCTAACTAGAATGTTTCATATTGTAAGCTAAGAACTACTTCTGTAGAGAAATTCATAGAGAACGCTATTTATTCAATCGGATGTTTTAATAGGTGTGTTTTTTTAGTGTTTTAAATCACAAAATCGATTGCTGAAAACGATTTCAAGATTTATATTAATAGCAAGAAAGGGGTGACTGATTTGAAAATTAACCATAACGCAATCGCTGGTACTTTAGAGTCAAGTGATATTCAAGTCATGATAGAACCAACTGACAATGGATTACACATTGATTTACAAAGTAGTGTGATTGCCCAATACGGAGAACAGATTAAACAAACCGTAACTGAAGTGCTTCAAAACCTAGAAGTAGAAAATGCTAGAGTAGTTTGTATAGACAAAGGTGCATTAGAATGCACAATTCGATCAAGAGTTCAAACAGCTGTATTAAGAGCGAGTGACACAAAAGACAATATACCATGGGGGACTAAGCTATGAAAAATAGACTAAGAAGAACCATGATGTTCTTAAATTGTCAACGAGCTTCACTTGTAAAAGATGCATATGTTTTTAAACCAGACTGTGTCATCTTAGATCTTGAAGATGCTGTTAGTTTAAGAGAAAAAGATTCTGCACGTGTTCAACTGTATAACACTTTAAAATATGTAGATTACAAAGGTGTTGAACGCTGGGTAAGAATTAACTCAGTTGGAACAGAATGGTACAAAGAAGATATCCGTGCAGCTATTGCTGGTGGATGTGATGGAATTCGTTTACCAATGACTGAAACAGCTGAAGAAGTCAAAGAAGTAGAACAATTAATGACACTTGCTGAAGAAGAATTTGGAGTAGAAGTCGGTTCTACGTTGTTAATGGCTGCGATAGAATCTCCATTAGGAGCGATTAATGCTTATTCAATTTGTACCGCAAGTGAACGAATGATGGGTGTTGCTTTAAGCGCTGGGGATTTCAGAAGAACGATGCATGCACAAACCACTCCTACTGGTGATGAGTTATTTGTTGCTCGTTCCATGATATTAATGGCTGCTCGTGCTGCTAACATCATGGCATTTGACACAGTGTATACCGATATAAATAATGAAGCTGGTTTGTTAAGAGAAACTGAACTGATTTACAACATGGGATTTGACGGGAAATCAGTCATCAGTCCACGTCAGATAGCAACAATCAATTCTGTCTTTACACCTACTACTAAGCAAATCGAACACGCAATTCATATTGTTGAAGCAGTTGAAGAGAGTGCAAAATCTGGGATTGGGGTATTAATCGTTGATGGACAAATGGTCGATATAGCTCATGTTGAGGGAGCTAAACGAACACTTCAACTTGCGAAAGCAGCAAAGAAGTATGAGGGGGATCTAGTATGAGAAATAAAGTAAACAGAGAGATACCTGATGAGTTTTTAGTTAATGGTCTTGAAGTTTTTCAAGGAGCTTATTACCGTAAAGATTTTGAGTATAAGAAAGCAAGTCCTACTGTCAAAGCAGATGTTGAGCCTAGAGATTCAAAATTAGTTGCATCACTTAAAGAAGCAATTGAAAAATGTGGTCTTAAAGACGGGATGACCGTATCGTTTCATCACCACTTTAGAAATGGTGATTATGTATGTTCATTAGTCTTTGATGTCATCCATGAAATGGGAATTAAAGATATTAACTTAGTAGCTTCCAGTCTTGGCAAAGCACAAGCCAGCATTGTACCGTATATTGAAGATGGAACGATCACTCGAATCTCTTCTTCAGGAGTTCGTGATGAAATAGGAAACGCTATATCAGCAGGGAAACTGAAGCACCCAGCTTGGATTCGTACACATGGTGGACGCTGTCGAGCAATCGAAACAGGTCAAGAACACATTGATGTTGCTTTTATTGGAGCACCAACCTCAGATGACTATGGTAATGCTGCTGGTAAAGGTGGCAAGAGCGATTGTGGGGTCTTAAGCTATGCTGAAGTCGATGCTAAATATGCTGATAAAGTTGTTGTAGTTACAGATACGTTAGTAGCTTATCCAAATCATCCATATGGAATCAAAGGGATTGATGTAGATTATGTAGTCGTTGTTGATCAAGTAGGTGATGCACGTAAGATTGCTGGAAACGCCATTCGAATGACTTCGGATCCTCGTGAATTAATGATTGCTGAATACGCAACCAAATGTGTTGTAAACACTCCTTGGTTTAAAGATGGATTTTCTTTCCAAACGGGTGCAGGTGGTAGTTCATTAGCGGTAACTCAGTTCTTAAAACCTCACATGGATGAAAAGAATATTAAGATGGGATTTGCTTTAGGGGGAATTACTAAGCAAATGGTTGATTTATTAAAAGAAGGGTATATTCGCAAGATTGCGGATACCCAAGACTTTGATATTCCATCAGTAGAATCGGTTAATACGACTCCAGGTCACTTTGAGATTTCGACGAGTGAATACGCAAACCCTATGAACAAAGGCGCATATGTCAATAAACTTGATTATGTTATTTTAGGAGCACTTGAAGTAGATGTTGATTACAACGTCAACGTTGTTGTTGGATCGGATGGAATGATTCAAGGAGCACCAGGCGGACATGTTGATACCGCTGCGGGTTCTAAAGTTTGTATCATCGTCTCACCACTGATTAGAGGAAGACTTGCGACAGTTAGATCAAATGTGACTTCTGTTACAACTCCCGGAGAAAGCGTTGATATCGTGGTAACAGATTATGGAGTAGCAATTAACCCTCTGCGACAAGATTTAATGGATTGTCTATCAAAAACTGATTTACCATTAGTTACGATAGAAGAATTAAGAGATATTGCTTATTCGATTGTTGGGGAGCCAAAAGATATCGAATTTGAAGAAAATGTTGTTGCTTTGGTTGAGTATCGCGATGGAACCTTAATTGATGTGATTCGTCAACCAAAAAACATATAAAAAGATAGAGAGAGGATAAAAAAATGACATTAACTATCTTGTCATGGGCTATGATTGTTGTCTTTATGACATTAATCATGACAAAAAAATTAAGTCCGTTTACTGCTTTAGTTGTTGTTCCACTTGTCTTTGTAGTGGCTGGTTCGCTATTGGGATTATATCCTGAACAAGCACTTGAACTTGTCAAAGGCAATTCCATCTGGCATCAAGTCCTTGTTACAGGACAATGGATTCGTGCTGGGGTTGTAAAAACAGGTCCTACAGGTATTATGTTGTTGTTTGCGATTCTATACTTCGCAATCATGCTTAATGCAGGAATGTTTGATCCTATCACCAAGAAAATGCTTCAATTTGCTGGTGGAGATCCAGTTAAAGTATTAGTGGCAACAGCAGTTGTTGCTGCAGCAGTTTCTTTAAATGGTGATGGTACTACGACAACATTGATTACGTGTACTGCATTTTTACCAATCTATAACAAACTAGGAATCAGTAAGATGTACTTAGCTGTTGTAACAGTTCTAATGAATACGATTATGAACTTGCTACCTTGGGGAGGTCCTTCAGCTCGTGTTATCTCTGTTCTTCCTGAACTCAGTGATGCAGAAGTACTTAATGCCTTAGCACCAGGAATGGTAGTAGCAGTTATCTATATGTTAGGTGTAGCTGTTTATATGGGTATTAAAGAAAGAAAACGTCTTGGTGTTGTTAGTCTATCTAATTCAGAAATTGAAGAATTAGTAAAACCAGCTTCAGAAGAAGAGCAAGCACTTAAACGTCCAAAGAACTTCTTAGTCAACTTAGCGTTAACTGTCTTATTAATTTATTTACTAATGTCTCAAACTTTCCCTTCATTAACATTGTTCATGGTTGGTACAGTATTAGCCCTAATGATTAACTATCCAAAACTTAAAGATCAAAAAGCACGTATTCAAGACAATGCTGGAGATGCATTACAAGTAGTTATCTTAGTGTTTGGAGCAGGAGCATTTACCGGATTATTTGAAGGTTCTGGTATGTCAACTGCACTTGCAACTTCAATTGCAAATATTATTCCTTCTAGTCTTGGTTCATTCTGGGGTCTTATCACTGCACTATTATCTGCACCAGGAACATTCTTCTTATCGAATGATGCATTCTACTATGGTGTTCTTCCAGTACTTGCAGAAGCAGGAGCTCAATACGGTTATACTGCACTTGAGTTAGGGGTTGCTTCATTACTTGGACAAGCGTTCCACTTGTTATCACCACTTGTAGCATTCATTTATTTACTCTTAAGTTTGACCGAACAAGACTTAGGCGAATGGCAAAAAGAATCTGCGAAATGGGCACTAGGAATCTTCGTTATCTTTATTGTCATTGCGGCATTAACAGGAAGCGTTCCACTTTACAAATAAGTAAACTAAGAGCGAGACTTTCTAATAAGTTTCGCTTTTTTTGTTGGGTTCAGTCATAAAGTAATAGGTATGATCTAATGAAGTTAATCCATAATTCAAATAAACTAGCCACTATAAATTTGTAAAATACTAGAAAATGCATGTTCAGAAAAAGAAAGAATCAATTGGAAAATCGACCCTTTATGAGTTTCATCAATTATCCAAACAAGTAGAATATCCCATTCTACAAACAATAAGAAGTATTTTTTGAGTAAGATACACAATATTTTTTGTTGTTTTAGATTAAACATTCCATTTTTTATCATTGCCTTTCTTCATAAATTCTATAGTAAAACACTTTTTGTTTAAAAATGCAGAAGCATTGACTATTGAATCCATACTATTGTTACCATTTTATTGAGTAAAAAGCAGAGGTTATTTAACGATGAAAAGCATGGATAATAGTACTTGTGTTTTGAAAAATTAGGAACATAATTCAGCTTGTTCAAAACGATAATGTCTAGTATGAAAGAAGGATGACTAAAGTGAACGAAAAAGAACCCAACATTCAGTTGGGTGAACAAATAACCAAATTACCAGTAACAGAAGTTTACGATTTATTACAAACGAGTCCGCAAGGTCTTACCTTTGCTCAAGCTGAAGAGTATCAAAAAACACAAGGCAAAAATGTCATTGATGAGAAAAAGAAAAAATCTTTTTTACTCATATTACTAGGGAATTTTACCCACTTAATGGCTGTTTTGCTTTGGATTGGAGGTGCTGTTTCCTTTATTGCCGATATGCCTCAATTGGGAATTGCTATTTGGCTTGTTAACATCATTAATGGTGTGTTTAGTTTTTGGCAAGAACATCGTGCCGAAAAAGCAACGGATGCATTAAAAAATATGTTACCCTCATATGTCAGAGTGATTAGAAGTGGTGAAGAACAGAAAATTCTAGCTCAAGACTTGGTAATTGGTGATATAATTTTATTTGCAGAAGGCGATAAAATATCAGAAGATGCCCGCATAATCGAAACTAGTGATTTACAGGTTGATCAATCGACATTGACTGGTGAATCCAATCCTGTAAGAAAAATTTCAGATGCAATTCTGCGTGAAGATTTAACCAGAGCTGAAATGGCTAACTTAGTCTTTGCTGGTACTAGCGTTTCAGAAGGAAATGGTAAAGGGATTGTTATCGAAATTGGTATGAATACCGAGTTTGGGAAAATTGCCTATCTAACTCAAAACTTAGAAAAAGATGAAAGTCCACTTCAAAAGTAGTTAAATCGTTTAACAAAACAAATATCAATAATTGCCATTGGGTTTGGAATTTTATTTTTTATAGCTTCCTTTCTCTTAGTAAAACAACCACTGA
>CAZWPP010000013.1:0-21325 GCA_964635335.1 uncultured Erysipelothrix sp.
AGACGTCGTATTAAACAAGGACTGTCTTTACTCAAACTAGAGTTAGGAGATGATAGTCGTGTATAACATGAATGACATGAAGAAACTACAAGAAGAAGTGAATGGATATCATCGTGAAAACAATCAACAAATTAAACAACACTTTAAAAAGAATTCTTACAGTTTTTTCCCAACTTTCAAATTAGTAGCAAGGTTTGCGAGTATCTTATTTGTAGTTTTCTTAGTTGGTAAACAAATTATTCCTCAAAGTTATTCCGAGGCACCGAAACCTACATATAGCCCTCAGGATATGGTAACAGACAAAGCAGGTAGTGAATCCTTGGGGCTTAATATTGAAAAGCCGATTCGAGTTATCAATCATGGAATTTATACAGTGATTGAACAAAAAGAGAGTTCTACCAAGAAGGGGTACGACATCGTACTTCAACAAGAAGATGAAAAATTTGATTATTTCTCAACAGATGAACTGATTTTAAATCAACCGTACTATTTCGAAAATAACAAATTCTATCTTGCTAGATATGAAAATAGTCTTTGGTCTTATCAAATAGACAATACATGGTATAAGGTAAACCCTTAGGAGGTCAATCATGTTTAAGAAATTATTGAGCATTCTATTAATTGTACTAATTCTTATTGGCTGCTCTTCTCAAAATAGTACAGAAACTCCTGGGAAAGACTCGGGATACGTTGATCCAGCTCCAACCACTCCAATGATTCCAACCAATCCTAATCAAGGCAAACCTGATGGTGGACAAGATAAACCGGGGTTTGGTGAAGGAACCATAGACAAGAGCACGGATACTAAGAAAATCATTACAACAATTTACTATAATCTTGAGTCAAAGACTTTTGATGATGACTTAGAAAAATTGAATTCCACAGCTAAACTACTTGGTGGAGCTATCAAGTCGATAAATATTACTGGTAATAAGCAAACAGAGTACAACCCATCTTCACGTGTTGTTAATGCGGTGTATCACATTAACCAAGACAAACTTGACCAATTTCTAGAAGTATTCAAAGGGATGTCGATTATTAATCAAAGTATGAGTAGTGAAGATGTATCGAAGACATTTAGTGATAACAAGTTAAAGATTCAATCCCTTGAAAAGCAACATGCTCGATTGCTTGAACTTATTGCTCAAGCAGAATCACTTGAATCCATCGTTATTCTTGAAAGTAGACTTTCTGAATTAGAACTAGAAATTAATCGAATAACTGGCCAAAATCTTGAAATTGAAGATTTATCTCGTAATGTTACAATCACGATTACAATGTATGAAATTTCCGAAACCGGTCGTTTAACTACTGAAACTTCTTTTGGAGCTAGAATTCAAGAAGCGTTCACTAACATGTTAAGTAATTTATCTAATGGTTTCCAAAGCTTCGTGGTAGGGATTGTTTATAATCTTCCATTAGTAATCTTCTTAGCAATTGGATTTGCTGTCTTAGTAGCAATCTTAAAGGTATTTTCTAAGAAACACCCTCTTGAAAGTGTGATTAAACATGAAGATAAAGATAACCACGATCAGTAAGATACTGTTTTTAATGGTTCTGTTGATAGGGTGCTCGGCGAGTAATCCTTCTAACAGTCAACAAGAGGATGTGGTTTTGAGCATTAAGAACAATACACTTTCCAATCAAGGTGTTGTAGTTGTTATAAGTAAAACCAACAACTTAGAAAAACAATTGATGTTTAGTAGTGATTTTAAAATCAGCAAATTAGTTAACGCAAAGTATGAACCACTTGAGTATAAAATTCCTAATGCTGGATGGGATGACATTGGTTATCCTATTAAGAAGAACTCATCGATGGAGTTTGAAATCAAATGGGAATACTTGTATGGAAAACTAGAACCAGGTAAATACAAGCTAGAGAAAGAATACTTTGTGGATGATAAGGTTGATGTAAAGAAAACAGTTGCGACTGAATTTGAGATTAAATAAGGCTAATGGATTCACTTAGCCTTTTATGTGGATATATAACAATAAACACGAAGTTTTTTTTCTGGTTATTACGGTATGAATATTTTGAGTTTTGATTCGTCTTATCGCTTCAGATTAAGTGAAGTAGGGGTCGTGGGGATGTAGCTACCGGGAATTCATTCAAGAATCATCGATAACGCTTGTTCTTTCGATGATATACATTCTGTATTCAGAAATAAAGTGATTGAAGAAAGGAGTAAGAACGTAGGATTCCGTTTGATTAGTTTGTATTGACTCAATCAAAAAAATGGTATAGAATAAACAAGCTACTTATAAAGTAGAATCAGTGTGGAAGAATGAGCAACCATTCATCGACCACAACACAATTATTCAAGAAAAAGGAGGAATTTATTGTGAGTAAAAAAGTTGCGAGAATTGTAAAACTACAATTCCCTGCTGGTCAAGCAAGACCAGGACCTGCACTTGCTGGAGCTGGGGTAAACATGCCTCAATTTACTAGTGCATTCAACGATGCTACTAAAGATCGTATGGGCGATATTGTCCCTGTTATTATTACCGTGTTTGAAGACAAATCTTTCACTTTCCAATTAAAGACAACACCTGCTGCGATTATGATTAAGAAAGCTGCTGGAGTTAAGAGTGGATCGGGAAGTTCTAAAGCACAAAAAGTTGGTTCAATTACTGTTGACCAATTACGAGAAATTGCTGAATACAAAATGGTGGATCTCAATGCGAACACAATCGAAGCAGCAATGAATATTGTTGAAGGTACTGCTCGTAACATGGGTATCACAGTAGAAGGGAAGAACTAGTCATGGCAAAAGTAGGAAAAAAATACGCTGCAGCTAAGGCTCAAGTCGAAAAAGGGAAACTCTATACTGCTGTAGAATCTATTGAATTAGCTAAAAAAGTTAAATTTGCTAAATTTGACGAATCAGTAGAAGTTAGTTTTAATTTAAACGTTGATCCTCGTCATGCGGACCAACAAATCCGTGGAGCAATGGTATTGCCTCATGGAACAGGAAAAACTCAAAAAGTATTAGTTATCACTCAAGGAGCTAAAGTTCAAGAAGCAACAGATGCTAAAGCAGATTTTGTTGGTGGTAAAGAACTATTAGAAGATATAAAAAATGGTTGGTTTGATTTCGATGTTATCGTAGCAACACCAGATATGATGGGTGAACTTGGTAAATTAGGACGTCTGTTGGGACCTAAAGGTTTAATGCCTAACCCTAAGACAGGTACTGTAACTACAGATATTACTCGTGCTGTTGAAGAAATCAAAAAAGGTAAAGTTGAATACCGTGTTGATAAAGAAGGTAATATCAATGTTATGATTGGTAAATCATCATTTGATAACACTCAACTTCTTGAAAATCTTCAAGCATTGCACCAAACAATCGTACGCGCAAGACCTTCTGTTGTTAAAGGAAGTTTCATTAAAACATTAACTCTTTCTACAACAATGGGACCTGCAGTAAAAGTTCAAACAGATTTAGGTCTATCAAAAAACTAAACATTGATTCATTCATTGTTATCATAAAAAAGTTGGTTTTAAAGCCAACTTTTTTCTTGGGTTGTTCGTACCTTTTAAAAAAGTGGCACTTTTATTGATGAGAGTAAAAGTGGTTAACAGAGGCGGTTGTAATTAGTTGATAAGGAATGTCGTTTATTAACAAAAATAGAAATTCTAATTTTCTTGAGTTAAACAGGAATAGAAATTCTAATTTTCTTGAGTTAAACAGGTGTAAACTCAAAAATAGTAAAAAAACTTGACACCATAAGTAATTTAGAATATCATAAGCACGTTAACAATATACCCAAGACAGTAACTGCGAAAGCTTAATTTGTTACCGAGGTTAAAAAGGTGTCGTATCAAACTCTTTTAACTCGCGTCTGGGATGCGGGTTTTTATTTTGTGGAATATTGAAAACAAATAGAAAAAGGAGGAAAAATCGTGAGAGAACAAGTATTGAATTTGAAACAAGAACTTGTTAGCGAAATCAAAGAAAAGTTTGATAACTCTAATTCAGCTGTTGTCGTTGAGTATCGTGGTTTGACAGTACAACAAGTTACTGCGCTACGCCGTCAACTTCGTGACGAAAATGTTGAGTTCAAAGTATACAAGAACACAATGACTCGTCGTGCTGCTGAAGAATCAGGTTATACTGACTTAATGCCAGCTTTAGTTGGTCCTAACGCTATCGCATTTTCTGAAGATGCTGTAGCACCAAGTAGAGTGTTAGCTAAATTCGCTAAAAAGAATAAAGCACTTGTTATCAAGAGTGGAGTCGTAGAAGGCAAAGTTGTCGATTACGAAACACTAAAAGAACTTTCTGAACTTCCAAACAAGGAAGGTATGATCGCTATGTTACTTGGCGCACTACAATCACCATTACGTGATTTTGCGTGGGCAATGAAACAAATTAGTGAACAAAAAGAAGGTGGAACTGTAGTAGTTAAAGAAGCACCTGCACAAGACGAAGAAGTAGTAGTCGAAGAAGCAACAGAAGAAACACCTGTTGAAGTAGCAGAAATAGTAACTGAAGAAGTTGTTGAAGAAAAAGCTACCGAAGAAGTAGCAGAGAAAGAATAAGGAGGAAATAAACAATGGCAAAAATTAGCGCACAAGATATCATTGCATCTCTTAAAGAGATGACAATCTTAGAAGTAAATGATTTAATTAAATTGGTTGAAGAAGAATTTGGTGTAACTGCAGCAGCACCAGTAGCAGCATCAGCAGGACCAGCAGAAGTTGAAGAAGCAGCAGGACCAACAGAAGTAACAGTAACTCTTAAAGAAGTTGGTGGATCTAAAGTTGGAGTCATCAAAGTAGTTCGTGAAATCACAGGACTAGGAATGATGGAAGCTAAGAAATTAGTAGATGCAGTTCCTGTAGCTATTAAAGAAAACATCAAGCCAGAAGAAGCTGAAGAAATCAAAGCTAAACTTCAAGAAGCTGGAGCAGTTGTTGAAGTTAAATAATCTTAACGATTATCAATTAGTTGTCTAAAGAATGGGGGAAAGCTGTGAAACATTATTTTACAGATAACCAACAAGAAACCCATAACCGGAAGGAAATATCTTTCCGGTTTTTATCCATTCAGTACACGTTTGTAACAGATTCAGGAGTCTTCTCGCCTAACGAAATTGATTTAGGTGGTATCACTCTAGTAGAAGCATATCTAAAACAAAGTCAACGAGGAAGTATTCTCGACTTAGGTTGTGGTTATGGTAATGTCGCCATTATCCTGAGTAAGATACTGAATCAACAAGTCGTTGGCGTTGATATCAATTCGCGAGCAGTAGATTTAGCGATTGAGAACAACTCGATAAACAAAACAAATTGTTTTTTCAATGTAAGTGATGGGTTCAATAAGGTGAATCAACTCTTTGATACAATTCTTTTTAATCCACCAATCCACGCTGGAAAAGATATATATTATCCTCTTTTCGAAGAATCTTATAATCAACTAAGAGAAGATGGACAACTATTAGTAGTCGTTAGAAAAAGTCATGGGCTCAAATCTGCGATGGCTTTTTGTGAGACAGTGTTCAAGAAAGTTGAAATAATTCATAAAAATAAAGGATATTTCGTTTTTAAATGTAACAAATAGTCAATAGTTTCAAATTGACAATGTCAGTTAGCTATGCTAAAATAATAAATTGCATAATAGTCAATAAAATAATGGGATCCTACGCCCTTTTTATGCGTTTCCCATTAGGAAGGATGGTTCAATGTCAGTAAAACAACCGTATCGAGTCGACAAAATTGGAAAAAAAGCATCAAGAAGAAATTATTCAAAGATTTCTGGAACGCTTGAACTACCAGACTTAGTCGAAATTCAAACTCACTCTTTAGATTGGTTAATCAAAGAGGGCTTACAAGAAGTTTTTGATGAAGTATATCCAATACAAAATCATCAACAAACTGTCAAGCTAAATTTTTTAAGCTATAAGCTTGAAGAACCGAAGTACAGTGCAGCAGAAGCAAAATACCGAGAAGCAACGTATAGTGCACCACTAAGAGCTGTCATGGAATTAACAATTACCGACAAACAAACAGGTGAGTTAATCCAAAAAAGAGAAGATGTATTTCTAGGTGATTTTCCTTTAATGTCAGACACAGGAACTTTCATCATTAATGGAGCAGAGAGAGTAATTGTATCTCAAATCGTCCGTTCTCCAGGAGCTTATTTCGATATTGGATTTGATGACAAATCTACTAGTGAAGTCATCAACGCTGAATTAATCCCATCAAGAGGAACATGGTTAGAATTAATGAGTGATGCCAAAAAAGCAGCACTCGGCAGAATCATCAATATGAAAGTTGATCGTAAACGTGCCATGTTATCCACTGTTCTATTCAAAGCATTTGGATTATCTTTACAACAAGATAATTTTGATGATGGTCTAGACCATACCAACTTCATTCGTTTCATGGAAGCAATGGGGCTACAAGTCAACAATGAACTTATCGCACCAAATGAAGAACAAAGACCATTTTTAAATCATTATATTTTACTATATAGTGCAATCTTTGGAGGTTATGAAGAAATCATCAATACTCTACAAGCCGATAAAGTAGTAACCAACGAAGAAGCATTACGTACAATTTACGAAAACCAAAGAAGTGATGAAATTCCTACCCTCGATGGCGCAATAAGTTTAATGAACACCAAGTTTTTAGACTATCGTCGTTATGATTTAAACAAAGCAGGAAGATATAAATTACACAAGAAATTAGGTGTCTATTCTCGTGCTTTTAATAATGTTGTTGGACACGACATTGTTGATGGCAAAGGAAATGTAGTTCTTAAAAAAGGAACACTTGTCTTAAGAGATGAAAGAGACGCAATGAAAGAAGCACTAAGCCAAGGATCACATACCACTGTCTATCCTTTAGCACACGTATTCTCTCATCCAGATGTTGTCGAAGTTTCAACAGAATTCAAACATGCTCTTGTTGGTAGAATTCTAGCTGAAACAATCGAACTAGAAGAAGCTGATTTTGACAAAGGGTTAGTATTAACTCCTTCTGAAATTGAACTTCTAGCAAAAGAAAAAGAAGTGATTAAAGTTTATGCTGGTATTGGAGCAAAAGCAGTCAATTTAAACAGTAAAAACGGACGTGTTGTTCTAAATTACGGACCAAAACTTTATTCGTTAGCACGAGTAATGGTTAACGGGAAAGATTTAGTCAATGCAGATAAAGATTTAGTTATTGATCGCTATATTCCAGATACTAGTTTAGATAGAATCACCAATCGGAAAGAAGAAGCTATTTTTAGCCAAACCAAGACTAGTGATGATGTGGTTGTTTATTTAGTAGGATCTCTTGTTCAAGAAATATTTGTTTCACCAGAAGGATCAACTAATCTAGTGAAAGTCATTGGACCTGAACCTTTTATCAATAAAAAGACAGTAGTTATGAGTGATATTTACTCATTCTACTCGTATTATTTGAACTTGATGGACAATGTAGGTCAGGAAGACGATATTGATATGTTAGGTAACCGACGCGTTAGAAGTGTAGGTGAACTAATTCAAAACCAATTCAGAATTGGTTTAAGTCGTATGGAACGTGTTGTAAACGACAGAATGTCAATTTCAGACACATCCTCATTGACACCAAAATCATTAACAAATATTCGTCCTTTAACTGCAGCAATTAAAGAGTTCTACTCAAGTTCTCAATTGTCACAGTTCATGGATCAAATTAATCCTTTAGCAGAATTAACAAATAAACGTCGGATCTCAGCTTTGGGACCTGGAGGTCTAACAAGAGACCGTGCAGGGTACGAAGTGCGTGACGTTCATAACTCACACTACGGAAGAATCTGTCCGATTGAAACTCCAGAAGGACCAAACATTGGTCTTATCTCTAATTTAACATCTTATGGTCGTATCAATGAATATGGATTTATTCAAACTCCATACCGTAAAGTTGTCGACAACAAAGTTACAGAAGATGTCGTCTATTTATCAGCAGATGATGAAATGGATTATGTCATCGCTCCAGCAAACGAAGTTATTCGTGGAGAAATTGTGAACAAACAAGTTGTTGCTCGCTACAAAGGTGACAATATCTTGATGCCAAGAGACACTGTTGAATTAGCGGATATATCTCCGATGCAAATTGTATCAGTAGCAACCGCATGTATTCCTTTCTTAGAGAATGACGATGCTTCTCGTGCCCTCATGGGAGCGAACATGCAACGTCAATCAGTACCTTTACTAAAACCAAGTGCACCATATGTTGGAACAGGTATTGAACATCGAATCGCTCGTGACTCAGGAACTGCAGTAGTTTCGACAGAAGATGGATTTGTTAGCTATGTTGATTCACAAAGAATTGTGGTAGATACAGATGGAGAAACCAAAGAATACAAACTAGATAAATTTAGACGTAGTAATGCTGGTACATGCATTAACCAAACACCATTAGTTGAAGTTGGTGAAATGGTTAATAAAGGTGAAATTATTGCGGATGGTCCATCTATGGAAAATGGTGAACTTGCTTTAGGTCAAAACGTAGTCGTTGCGTTTATGAGCTGGCGTGGTTACAACTATGAAGATGCTATTATCATGTCAGAACGTCTAGTAATGGATGATGTCTATACATCGATTCATATCGAAGAATACGATATTGAAGTCCGTAAAACAAAATTAGGTGATGAAGAAATCACTCGCGATATACCAAACGTAGCAGAAGTCTCTTGCCGTCATTTAGACGCAAACGGAATTGTTATGGTAGGGGCAGAAGTAAAAGAAGGAGACATTCTCGTCGGAAAAGTAACTCCGAAAGGTCATACAGAATTACCTCCTGAAGAAAAACTACTCTTCGCAATCTTTGGTGAAAAAACTCAAGAAGTACGTGACAATTCTCTAAAAGTACCTCATGGAGGTAGTGGAATCGTTCATAGTGTACGCCGTTTCAAGGCATCACAAGGATACGATTTAGCTCCAGGAGTTATTGAAGTTGTAAAAGTCTATATCGTCCAAAAGAGAAAAATCTCTGAAGGGGATAAGATGGCAGGACGTCACGGAAATAAAGGGGTCATCTCTAAGATTTTACCTAGAGAAGATATGCCGTTTTTACCAGACGGAACTCAAGTTGACATTATGTTAAATCCAATGGGTGTTCCTTCTCGTATGAACATCGGTCA
Organism: uncultured Erysipelothrix sp.; assembly: GCA_964635335.1. Classification (GTDB taxonomy): domain Bacteria; phylum Bacillota_I; class Bacilli_A; order Erysipelotrichales; family Erysipelotrichaceae; genus DUUI01. The sequence goes on from CAZWPP010000013.1 coordinate 9,120, forward strand.
AATCCTAGAAATTCACTTAGGGATGGCTGCTAAGAAATTAAACATTAATTTTGCGACACCAGTATTTGATGGTATCGAAAATGATGAATTAGCTGCAATCATGGAAGAAGCAAACATGGTGAGTGATGGAAAAGTTGTCCTTCATGATGGACGTACCGGCGAAAAATTCGATGAACGAATCTCTGTTGGGGTTATGTACATGATTAAGTTGGCACACATGGTTGATGACAAACTTCATGCACGTGCTACCGGACCATACTCTCTTGTTACACAACAACCATTAGGAGGTAAAGCTCAAAATGGTGGTCAACGTTTCGGGGAAATGGAAGTGTGGGCTCTCTATGCTTATGGAGCGGCCTATACCTTACGCGAAATTATGACGATTAAATCAGATGATGTTAACGGACGGACTAAGACATATGCTGCCATCCAAAATGGTAAGAGTGTTCCGGAACCAGGCATCCCTGAGTCATTCAGAGTATTAATTCATGAATTACAATCACTATCCTTAGATATTAAATTCATAACCGAAAATGGTGATGAGTTTGATCTCAAAGAATTTGATAAAGAAGATAAAGAGTCAAAACAACCTTATTTAGAATCAGACTTACGATTTGACGAACTTTCTCTAGATGAATCTGATAAAGATGAATTAGTAGAAATTGAAGATGAAGAAGATTTCGATTCAGATGAGTTACTTGAAGCAGCAGTCGTTGGTATCGATGACTATGATGCATAGGTAGGGGGATAAACTATGAATTCAAATGATTTCTCCGCTATAAAAATCGGATTGGCTTCTCCAGAAAGAATTAAAGAATGGTCTTATGGAGAAGTAAAAAAACCAGAAACACTTAACTATCGTTCACAAAAACCGGAAAAAGATGGTCTCTTCTGTGAAAAAATCTTTGGTCCAAGTAAAGACTGGGAATGTGCTTGTGGTAAATACAAGAAAGTTAGATATAAAGGAATTGTCTGTGATCGTTGTGGGGTAGAAATTACTAAATCTGCAGTACGACGTGAACGCATGGGACATATTGATCTAGCTGCACCAGTTGCTCACATCTGGTATTTGCGTGGAATTCCATCTCGTATGAGTATTTTACTTAATATTCCACCTAAACAACTAGAAGCAATCGTCTACTTTGTTAACTGGGTCGTTACTGATCCAAAAGATACATCGTTAGAACACAAACAAGTGATTTCTGAAAGTGAATACCGTCAACTCCAACAGTTACATGGGTATGGTTCATTTGAAGCACAAACTGGAGCAGAAGCAGTTCAAACGCTTCTATCTCAAGTCGACCTTCCTGCTGAATTTAAGTATCTAGAACAAGAATTAGAAGGAACATCCGGAGACAAACGTAAAAAATTACTTCGTCGTTTTGAAACTGTTTCATCGTTCATGAGCTCAGAAAACAAACCAGAATGGATGGTCATGTCAGTTGTCCCTGTAATTCCACCAGATTTACGTCCAATGTTACAATTGGATGGTGGTCGTTTTGCAGCAAGTGACTTGAACGATCTCTATCGTCGTGTTATTACTCGTAACAACCGTTTAAGAAAACTTCTTGAACTTGGAACACCAGCGATTATCGTTCAAAACGAAAAACGTATGTTACAAGAAGCAGTCGATGCTTTAATTGACAATGGAAGACGTTCAAAACCTGTTACTGGTGCAGGAGGAAGAGCCCTCAAATCTCTATCTCACTCACTGAAAGGGAAACAAGGACGTTTCCGCCAAAACTTACTTGGAAAACGTGTCGACTTCTCAGGACGTTCAGTTATAGCGGTTGGACCTGACTTAAAAATGTATGAATGTGGAATTCCACGTGAAATGGCTATTCAATTATTTAAACCATTTGTTGTGAACGAACTCAAAGTTCAAGGCTTAGTCTCCAACGCAAAACAAGCAGAAAAATTTATTGAAAGTGGCGATCCACGAGTATGGGAAGCTGTTGAAGAAGTCATCAAAGAACATCCTGTTCTATTGAACCGTGCTCCGACCCTTCACCGTTTAGGCATTCAAGCATTTATACCTAAACTAGTTGATGGACGCGCTATTCGTCTGCATCCATTAGTCACACCAGCATTTAACGCTGACTTTGATGGGGACCAAATGGCTGTTCACGTACCTTTATCAGAAGAAGCACAAGCAGAAGCTGAAATCTTGATGCTAGGATCTAACAACATTTTGGGTCCTAAAGACGGTAAACCAATCGTTACACCATCACAAGATATGGTTCTTGGTAACTTCTACCTAAATATGGAAGAAACTCAAGAAGAGTTCTTTGAGAAAGCGGATCGTATGCTTGAACAAGGGGAACCTCAAGAAGCTAGTGAAATGTGGCGTCAATTTGGTGAACGTGAAGGACATGCATTTAAAGATTCAAACGAAGCAATCCTTGCTTATAACAATAAAATAATTCATTTACATACACGCATCTGTGTTCGTGTAGCTGGAATTAATTCAGCAGAGTTTGATGAAAAGAATCTTGATGATTATGTCGTTACTACAGTAGGTAAACTAATCTTTAATGAAACATTACCAAAAGACTTCCCATATATTAACGAAATTAGTCAAGAGAACTTTGTTGCTCTTCCTGAACGTTATTTCCTTAAAAAAGGAACAAACTTAAAAGAAGCAGTAAAAGCAATGCCTCTATCAAAAGACTTCAAGAAGAAGGATTTAGGTATTCTAGTTAAAGAAATCTTTGACCGTTTCGATGAAAACAAAACTTCTCAAACATCCGCAATTCTTGATAAAATTAAAGACATTGGTTTTGAATACTCAACAATTGCTGGAACAACAGTTTCTCTTTCTGATATTAATACCGCTCCAAACCGTGAAAAATACGTTGAAGTCGGTAAAGAAAAAGCGACACAATTAAAGAAATTATTAAGTCGTGGTTTATTAACTCCTCAAGAATGGGAAACAAAACTAACTCAACTGTGGGATGGTATAAAGACCGAGATTGGTCAAGAACTCATGAGTAATATGGCTCGTAAAAACCCAATTAACATGATGGCAACATCTGGAGCTCGTGGTAACGTTTCAAACTTTACTCAACTGGGTGGTATTCGTGGTCTGATGGGTAAACCGACTCAATCGAAAACACGTGGTGACGAATATGTACCAAGTATTATCGAAGTACCTATTTACTCAAACTTCCGTGATGGATTAAACGTTTCTGAATTCTTCTTGTCTACTCACGGGGTTCGTAAAGGGTTAACCGATACAGCTCTTAAGACGGCAGAATCTGGGTACTTAACCCGTCGTTTAGTTGACGTTGCTCAAGATGTAATTGTTGAAGAAGAAGATTGTGGTACTGAACTTGGTAATCGAGTCATGACGATTATTGACAAGAAATCAGGAGCTGTTATCGAACAACTCTATGATAGAATTGTTGGTCGTTATGCCCACGGAGACGTTGTTTCACCTAAAACAGGTGAAGTGATTGTTGAAGATGGAACCTATATCGATGAACTTCTAGGTCGCCAAATTGTTAGTGAAGGCATTGAAGAAATGGAAATCCGTTCAGTCTTTATGTGTGAAAGCAAATATGGAGTTTGTAAACAATGTTACGGACGAAATATGGCTACTGGTAAAATCGTAGAAGTTGGGGAAGCAGTAGGTATTATGGCTGCCCAATCAATTGGTGAGCCAGGTACACAATTAACGATGAGAACATTCCATACCGGAGGGGTCGCTGGATCTGGTTCAGACGATATCACCCAAGGTCTTCCTCGTGTTGAAGAACTCTTTGAAGCACGTTCAAACCTAAAACACAAAGCTGTCATCGCAAAAATTGATGGTAAAATAACTGCTCTAGAACCAAACGAAAAAGGGGTCTTCAGTGTTTATATCACAAATAAAAAAGAAACTATTGAACATCCATTACCAACAAATTCACCTTTAAGAAACTTCTTGAAGATAGGATCAGTTGTTGAAGCAGGGAATAAACTAACGGAAGGACCAATTGATCCGAAAGAATTACTTGAAGAAACAAATGATGTTCGTAAAGTTCAAACGTATATCTTAAAAGAAGTTAAGAAAGTGTATGATTCTCAAGGTATTGAGATCTCTGACAAACACATCGAAGTTATGATTCGTCAAATGTTACGTCGTGTTGTTGTGGTAGATCCAGGAGATACAATGTTAAGTGCAGGTATTCATATTTCACTTCCTCGTATCAGTGACATTAACGAAGAAATGTTACTATCTGGTAAACAACCAGCTTCTTACCGCTCTGTACTACTAGGTATTTCAAAAGCATCTGTTGAAACGGATTCATTCTTATCAGCAGCATCGTTCCAAGAAACTACTAAAGTATTAACTGAAGCATCAATCAAAGGTAAAATTGATCCACTTCTTGGATTAAAAGAAAACGTTATCGTTGGGAAAATGATTCCTGCTGGTACTGGGTCTCCTGTTGAAAGAGAAACAACGATTCTCATTAAAGCAAGAGCTCAAGAAAAGAAATTGATTCGAGAAGAACGCAATAAAGAAGAAGAAGTACTTAACGCTCTTCCTGAAGAGATGACAAGAATTTCTGAATAATTCGATTGAAAGCACATCACTGCGATGTGCTTTTTATTTAAGAGTATCTTAAGTTAAAAATGGTTTAATGTGTAGTACAATGTGCAAGCGGAGGGAAACAACGATGTTACAAATAAAAAATGTGTCAAAAAAATACATCACTGGTGATTTAGTTCAACATGCCCTTAAAGATGTTAGTGTTAATCTAAGAGACAGTGAGTTCGTGTCTGTTTTAGGACCCAGTGGTTCAGGAAAAACTACACTTTTAAATATCATTGGTGGCTTAGATCACTATGATAGTGGAGATCTGATTATTAATTCGATTTCTACAAAACTATACAAAGACAAAGATTGGGATTCATACCGAAATCACAGTATTGGATTTGTGTTCCAAAGTTATAACTTAATCCCCCATCAATCTATCTTAAGTAATGTAGAATTAGCCTTAGTTATTTCTGGTGTTTCGTCTAAAGAGAGAACAAAACTAGCATTGGGTGCCTTGGACTCGGTAGGTTTAAAGGATCAAGCCCATAAGAAACCAAACCAAATGTCTGGTGGTCAGATGCAACGTGTCGCAATTGCGAGAGCATTAGTCAACAATCCTGATATTTTGTTAGCAGACGAACCAACAGGAGCTCTTGATAGTGATACATCCCTTCAGGTAATGGAACTTCTAAAAGAAGTTGCTAAAGATCGATTAGTAATTATGGTGACTCACAATCAAGAACTAGCTCATAAATATTCAAACCGAATTATTAGTATCCGAGATGGAGTGATTATTGGTGATACCAATCCTTTGATTCTTCAAGAAAACACAGATTCGATTCATAAAAATATGGGAAAATCATCGATGTCTTTCTTAACAGCTTTGTCTCTAAGTTTTAATAACTTATGGACCAAGAAAACAAGAACCTTTTTAACTGCGTTCGCAGGATCAATTGGTATTATTGGAATTGCTTTAATCTTATCATTATCCAACGGAGTCAATACCTACATTACGGATATTCAAAAAGAAACAATGACTTCTTACCCAATTACAATTGATGCATCCTCTGTTAACTTATCAAGTTTCTTACAAATGCCAAACCCCTCATCAACAGATGTTACCCACGATAAAGACGCAATTTACTCGAGTGGGCAATCGATAAAGGTGTTTTCTCAACGAGCTGCTAGTGTTACTAAAAATAATTTAACGGCTTTTAAGAAAGAACTGGATAATCCAAACAGTGAGATTAATAAATATATTGGTGAAAATGGAGTCGTATATTCATACGATACAAAGTTCGAAGTATTTACATATGATCCTAATGAAATTCTAGTGAATACATTACAAACGGATCTTTCAAATCAACTGAGAACTAATCAGGGGGGAAACCCTATGGCTAATACAACAACATCACGAAGAATGATGAATTCAAACGATTACTTTCAGGAGTTGATTCCTGGAAAATCAGGTGAACTTATCAGTCAGATGATGCATGATAACTATGAAGTTGTTAAGGGTAGCTGGCCACTCTCAAGTAAAGAAGTCGTTTTGGTGTTAGATTACAACAATGAGATTTCTTTAGAAGCTCTTTATGCTTTTGGAGTCCTTCCTTATGAAGGATTTGAAGAGATAGTTAAAGAACTTAAAGCAGGCAATGAAGTGACACCGATTGAACATAAACTAAATTATGATGATATGATCGGTAAGAGTTTTTATGTAGTAACAGCAAGTGATTATTATCAAAAACAAGACAGTGGATACTTTGTAGATATCAGTGATGATGATGCTAAAGTCAAGGAGCTTGTTGAGAAGGGTATTGAGTTAAAGATTAGTGGTGTAATTCGTCCAATGAAAGAAGAACCTTTAGCTGGGTTTACTGGTCAAATTGGGTATACCAATGCCTTTACTCAAGAAATTATTGACTATACAGCTAAAAGTGAAGTTGTTGTTTCACAACAAGAGAATCCTGAAGAAAACATTCTCAATGGAGCTACGTTTAAGCCATTAAATGATGAAGAAAAAATTGCTGATATAAAACGTGCAATCAGCGAGATGGGTATTAGTGAAAAAGCGAATGTATTCAGACAAATTGCTCCAACAATTTTTGAAGAGAATCCACAACAACTTCAAGTTGTGTTACAACAATCTGAAGTTCAATTAGCAGCCTCAATGGATCAATACTTAGTAAGTCTAGATAATGAAACGCTTATTAAGATGTATGATTCAACAATTACTCCAGGCGATTATGAAACCAACATGAGTGATTTCGGATATGTCAGTTTAGATGTTCCTTCTACGATTAGTATCTATGCGGATAGCTTTGAAGACAAAGACAATATCTCATTAGCTATCGAAAACTATAACAAAGAAGTGATAGAAGCTGATAAAATACAGTATAATGACTTTGTTGCTTTATTGATGTCATCTGTGACGAATATTATTAATGTCATATCGTATGTATTAATTGCGTTTGTAGCTGTTTCACTGATTGTGTCATCTATTATGATAGGTATTATTACCTATATCTCTGTGCTTGAACGTAAAAAAGAAATTGGTATCTTGCGTGCGATTGGTGCATCGAAACCAAATATTTCTCAAGTGTTCAATGCCGAAACCTTTATTGTTGGTTTGTTTGCGGGGGTTTTAGGTATTGTTGTCTCATGGTTGCTATTGTTTCCAATCAACTCTTTGGTCCATCAATTAACAGACAATACCAACATTAACGCAATTCTACCATGGAGTGCTGCAGTACTGTTGATAATCATTAGTGTGATGCTGACATTAATTGGTGGGTTTATTCCTGCTAAGAAAGCTGCTAAGAAAGACCCTGTTGAAGCATTGCGAAGTGAATAAGGAGCTTATATGTTAATTAAAATGAAACGATTGAATAAGGATGCAATTGTTCCTACTTCTGGTAGTGAATATTCAGCTGGACATGATTTATATGCTTGTTTAGAAAAAAAAGTCCTTCTTTTTCCCCAACAGACTGTGATGATACCTACTGGATGGAGTATGGCTTTGCCTGAAAACACAGTTGGACTTATTTTTGCGAGAAGTGGTCTGGCTACTAAGCAAGATTTAGCGCCAGCGAATAAAGTAGGTGTTGTGGATAGTGATTATCGAGGTGAGTATATGATTGCTCTTCATAATCACGGACATGAAGTAAGAGAAATTCATCATGGAGATCGAATCGCTCAACTGGTGATTGTTCCGTATATTAAGGGACAGTTTGAAGAAGTGGATGAGTTAGATCAAACAAATCGTGGTGATGGTGGGTTTGGTTCTACTGGTAAATAATATGAATTATGCTCTTAGATAAAAGCTAAAGGAGATTAATTATGTTTTGTAGTCAATGCGGAAGTGAGAATAGCGATCAGTCTAGATTTTGTTCATCGTGTGGTGCACCTTTAAGTGGAAGCACTCGGGTTAATTTTTCTTACAGTAGTGATCGAGTGAATCCCAATGCTAAGAGTAAAATTGGAGCTGCTTTGTTGGCTATTTTCTTGGGTGTATGGGGAATTCATAATTTCTATTTAGGGTATAAGAATAAAGCGATTATTCAGCTATTGTTAGGAACTATTGGAATCATCATTCTTGTTGGTCCTTTGATTTCTTCCGTCTGGGGATTCTTTGAAAGAATTATGATTTTGGTTGATAATATTGATCGAGATGCAGATGGTGAATTTTTGATTTAGTGTCTGAAAAGGTTTAAATAACGACAAACTAACCCTTAATAGTTGGAAACTATATCTTAACTAGAAGGGTTAGTTTTTATTGTTAGAAATGTAGTGATTACTATTTAGTTTTGAGCCTATGGGATGAGTGCTTTTGTCTAATCTACTTTTCAAGTGAAGGAGAACTAACATTTTTTTGTAATTTCTATTGCAAAATTGCTTAGTTATGGTATTATTAACAAGCTTATGGAAAGAAATTGGGTCCCCATGTGGGACTACATATTGTGGACCATATGGTGCACCTGGTAGTGTGTGCATAGAAAGAAAGGAGAATAGAATGCCAACAATTAATCAATTAATTAGTCAAGGACGTTCAAGTAAGGTTTATAAGTCAAAATCACCTGCACTTCAAAGAACATTAAATACTTTGAAACGTGAGAACACAAAAGTCAATTCACCTCAAAAGAGAGGGGTTTGTACACGTGTAGGAACTATGACTCCTAGGAAACCAAACTCTGCGTTACGTAAATATGCGCGTGTTCGTTTGAGCAATGGAATGGAAGTTACTGCTTATATTCCTGGTATCGGACATAACTTACAAGAACACTCTGTTGTATTGATTCGTGGTGGACGTGTTAAAGACTTACCTGGGGTTCGTTACCACATTATACGTGGAACAATGGATACTGCAGGAGTTCAAAACCGTAACCAAGGACGTTCACTGTACGGAACTAAGAAACCTAAGAAGGCTTAATTTGCCATTAATGATGAAAGGAGAATAGATTATGCCAAGAAAAGGACATATAGCTAAACGTGATGTATTAGCTGATCCTATTTATAACTCAAAACTTGTGACACGCTTAATCAATAAAATCATGCTTGATGGTAAAAAAGGTGTTGCTCAAAATATTCTTTACGGTGCGTTTGAAACAGTTGAAGCAAAAACTGGAAAACAAGCTATGGAAGTATTTGAACAAGCGTTGGGAAATGTTATGCCAATGTTAGAACTTAAAGCACGTCGTGTTGGTGGATCTAACTATCAAGTTCCAGTTGAAGTTTCTCAAGAAAGAAAACTAACTTTAGGACTTCGTTGGATTGTTAATTACTCAAGACTACGTAACGAAAAAACAATGGAACAACGTCTAGCGAATGAAATTATTGACGCTGCAAACGGAACTGGTGCATCAGTCAAACGACGTGATGATATCCATCGTATGGCTGAAGCGAATAAAGCATTTGCACATTACCGTTGGTAAGATTTTAACCAATCAGAAAGGAGACTGTGCATGGCACGTGAATTTACACTAAAGGATACTCGTAATATTGGAATTATGGCTCACATCGATGCTGGAAAAACGACTACTACCGAACGTATCCTCTATTACACAGGAAGAATCCACAAGATTGGGGAAACTCATGATGGTGGTGCGCAAATGGACTGGATGGCTCAAGAGCAAGAACGTGGAATAACAATCACTTCTGCTGCTACGACAGCTCAATGGAAGGGACATCGCGTTAACATCATTGATACTCCTGGACACGTCGACTTTACAGTTGAAGTTGAACGTTCTCTTCGTGTACTTGATGGTGCGGTTACTGTATTGGATGCGAAAGCTGGAGTTGAACCTCAAACAGAAACTGTTTGGAGACAAGCAACGACTTACGGTGTACCTAGAATTGTTTATGTAAATAAAATGGATGCTACTGGAGCTGACTTCTTCATGTCTATTAATACGATTAGAAATCGTTTAGGCGCTAAAACAGCAGCAATCCAATTACCTATTGGGGTAGAAGCTAATTTCGATGGCCTTATTGACTTAGTTGAAATGAAAGCACACTATTTCCAAGATTTATCACACAAAGATTCTGATGATATTAAAGAAATTCCAGCAAATATGCTAGAACAAGCTCTAGAATTACGTCAAGAACTTCTTGAAGAAATTGCTGAGTATGATGAAGACTTTATGATGAAAGTTCTTGAAGGTGAAGAAGTTACGGTAGAAGAAATTAAATCAACTATTCGTAAAGCGACAGTTAGTGGTGAATTCTTCCCAGTTCTTTGTGGAGCTTCATACAAAAATAAAGGAATCATTGACATGCTTGATGCTGTTGTTGATTACTTACCTAGCCCATTGGATGTTCCTTCTATTAAAGGAGTACTACCAACGGGTGAAGAAGAAGAAAGACCCGCAGATGACAGTGAACCTTTCAGTGCTTTAGCATTTAAGGTTATGACTGACCCATTTGTTGGACGTCTAACATTCTTTAGAGTTTATTCTGGAACTGCAGAATCGGGTTCATATGTATTAAACGCTACTAAAGATAAAAGAGAACGTTTTGGACGTATCATGATGATGCATGCGAACCACCGTTCTGAAATTGATAGAGTTTATTCTGGTGATATTGCGGCTGCAGTTGGTCTTAAAGATACAACAACAGGGGATACACTCTGTGCTGAAAAGAAACCTATTATTCTTGAATCAATGATTTTCCCAGAACCAGTTATCTCATTATCGCTTGAACCTAAATCAAAAGGGGATCAAGACAAGATGGGCTTAGCGTTAGGAAAACTTGCTGAAGAAGACCCTACTTTCAAAACTTATACTGATGAAGAAACTGGTGATACGATTATTGCTGGGATGGGTGAATTACACCTTGATATCATTGTTGACCGTTTGAAGAGAGAATTTAAAGTTGAAGCGAATGTTGGTGCACCTCAAGTTGCTTACCGTGAAACAATTCGTCAAGCAGCTGAATGCGAAGGAAAATTCGTTCGTCAATCAGGTGGTCGTGGACAATACGGACACGTTTGGATCAAGTTTGAGCCAAACCCTGGTAAAGGATTTGAATTCGTTGATGCAATCGTTGGTGGAACTGTTCCTAGAGAATATATTAAACCAACGCAAGAGGGAGTTTCATCATCTCTAAGTAATGGGTTAATGGCTGGTTATCCAATCATTGACATTAAAGCAACACTATTTGATGGATCTTACCATGATGTTGACTCTTCTGAAATGGCATATAAAGTTGCAGCTAGCTTAGCATTAAGAGAAGCTGCTAAGAAATGTGATCCCGTTTTATTAGAACCAATCATGGAAGTTGAAATCACTGCTCCTACAGATTATTTAGGTAGTGTTATGGGTGACGTATCGAGTCGTCGTGGTCAAATTAGAGACCAAGAAGAAAAACACAATGCAATTAGCGTTCGTGCTTTCGTTCCTCTTTCAGAAATGTTTGGGTATGCGACAGATCTTCGTTCATTTACACAAGGACGTGGTAATTATTCAATGAAATTTGACCACTACGATCCAGTTCCTAAGAATATTGCTGAGAAAGTGGCTAAGAAAAACAGAAACGACTAATGATTAGTCTTGATTTTAGATATTGAAACATTTAGAATAGTATTGAATTACGTACAGTAAGAGGAGGAATAAAAATACTATGGCAAAACAAAAATTTGACCGTTCGAAAACTCACGTTAACATTGGTACATTAGGTCACGTTGACCACGGTAAGACAACGCTAACAGCTGCTATTACTAATTACCTAGCAAAGAAGAACGGCTCTGAAGCTCGTGCTTATGATCAAATCGATAATGCACCTGAAGAAAAAGAACGTGGAATTACAATCAACACTTCACATGTTGAATACCAAACAGAAACTCGTCACTATGCACACGTTGACTGTCCAGGACACGCTGACTATATCAAAAACATGATCACTGGTGCTGCACAAATGGACGGAGCAATCTTAGTTGTTGCTGCAACTGATGGACCTATGCCACAAACTCGTGAACACATCTTACTTGCTCGTCAAGTTGGTGTACCTCACTTCGTTGTATTCTTAAACAAATGCGACATGGTTGATGACCCTGAATTAATTGAATTAGTAGAAATGGAAGTTCGTGAACTTCTTTCAGAATACGACTATGATGGAGACAATGTTCCAGTTATCGCTGGTTCAGCTCTTAAAGCTCTTGAAGGAAATCCTGAATGGGAAGCTAAAATTG
>CAZWPP010000014.1:0-19756 GCA_964635335.1 uncultured Erysipelothrix sp.
GTCAATAAATGCATAATGATACGGGAATCGGTTGCCTCATCAACGGTTTCTAAAATGCTTTCTAAGAAATAGTTCGATTTTTCAAGTTTGTCCCAGAAAAGAGTATACGTTTGAGAAAATTCAAACGTCTCTAGGTTGAGTTTGGCCATTGTATCAACACGAGCAGTATTTAATGCTGAGAACATCCAACAACGACCACTCGATTTTTGATTTGTAATTTCACCTTTAGTGGTTGTATGGCTAAAAGTAAAAGGGTGTCGTCTGTTTAAAGAACTGTCAAGCGATGCTTCTTGCAAACCAACATTCGCAATAGCATGCTCAACAACCCTATTGTGAGGATTTGCTTCATAGTCTTGTTGAAATCTCATCAAGTGTTTTTCTGTAATAATCATAAAATCCTTCTTTCTATTGGGTTATTATATCCTTGTCGCTTCTTTTAGTCAAAAATAATCGTGGGTATGTTAGAATATATTAAGCGAGGAACAACTATGAACGTCTATGATTTCGATAAAACAATTTATTGGCACGACTGTGCAACCCATTTCTACAAGTATGTCTTGAAAAAAAAGCCATCATTAAGTAAATATTGGCCAAAACTTTTCAAAGATTTTTTGAACTTCAAACTAAAAAGAATCACACGAACTCAACTGAAAGAAACACTCTACCAATACGTCATTCATCTTGATAATTTAGAAGAGTTGGTTGATGATTTTTGGTTTCATCATGAACACTTAATAAAAGAATGGTACCTAAACCAAAAACAATCAAATGACTTAATAATCTCAGCTTCACCAGAATTCTTAATCAAACCGATTTGTGACCGATTAGGTGTAAAAAGTATCGCTTCAAGACTCAACCCAAAAACAGGAACTTATGAAGGAGTGAACTGCTTTGGTGAAGAAAAAGTAGTTCGCTATAAAGAAGAGTTCAACAACACACTGATTGAAGAATTCTATTCAGATTCTTTATCAGACACACCAATGGCAAAACTAGCAGCTAAAGCATACATTGTCGAAGGACAATCGATTCGTGAATGGCCAGAAGATGTCTTACTTGATACTGAGAAGATTTGGGACTAACATGAAAGAGAACACTAAGATTATAAAACAATACCAACACCACATCGAAACCTTAATTCAAGAGGTTTTTGACAATGAGTCAGAAGCAATTGAACAAGCAGCTCAAACCATAGCTACAACAATCGAACAAGGTGGTCGAACTTATTTGTTTGGGACAGGCCATTCTCACATGATTGCTGAAGAAGTTTTTGTTAGAGCAGGTGGGCTCGCAAGTTTTAAAGCAATTCTTTCACCAGAATTAATGATTCATGAGCTAGCAACCAAATCAACAGCAATTGAACGCTTAGAAGGGTATGCTAAGCCAATATTAGATTTATACAAAGTTGATAAAGGCGATACATTAATTGTCATTTCAAATTCTGGAAGAAATGCGGTTCCTGTAGAGATGTGTCTAGAAGCCAAGAAAAAAGGATGTAACGTCATTGTAATCACCTCCCTAAAACACTCAAAAGCTGTTGCCTCAAGACACTCCAGTGGATTAAGAATCTTTGAAATCGCTGACATTGTCCTAGACAACCACGGACAACAAGGAGACGCAAGTTTCTATGTGAAGGATTACTCTGTACCAACAGGGCCAACCTCTACGTTCATTGGTGTACTTCTAATAGAAACCATCATGGTAAATGTTGTAGAGCTATTAATAGAAAAAGGGATTGACCCTGAAGTGTTTAGAAGCTCTAATTTAGATGGTGCTGATCAGCACAATGCAGTATTGTTTGATAAATATCACGGTTATTTGAAATAAACTAGTTAAAACAGGAGAGTACACATGAACATCGGATTTATTGGGTTTGGAAACATGGCACAAGCAATTGCGGAAGGACTTATCTATAAGAACGCACTTCTTTCAAATCAAATCTATGCTTGCTCAAAAAATTGGGATAAACTTTGTAACAATACCCTTGCAAAAGGTTTCAACCCGTGCCAAGATGCAAATGAACTCGTTGAAAAAGTAGAAATGGTAATTATTGCGGTTAAACCCCACCTAGTGAAAGAAGTCATTTTACCTATCAAAGAAAAGCTAGTGGGCAAAATCGTTATTTCTGTTGTAGTAAACTATTTGTATGAACAGTACGAAGAAATCTTAGAGAAAGGTACTCACCATTTAAGTATATTACCAAATACTCCAATTTCTGTCGGAGAAGGAATCGTGATTTGTGAACATAAGCATTCGTTATCAGACAGCGAGTTAAATGCATTCATCAATCTGTTTTCACAAGTTGCTCTCATCGAAAAAGTCGATACTAATAATTTTGGTGTTGCGGGAACAATTAGTGGATGTGGACCAGCCTTCACCTGTCTCTACATTGAAGCTTTGTCTGATGCTGCTGTAATGCACGGATTACCAAGAGAGTTATCCTATAAACTAGCAAGTCAAATGGTTGTAGGTACAGCCAAAATGCAACTAATCAATCAATTACATCCAGGAATCATGAAAGATGCAGTCTGCTCACCTAAAGGAACAACGATTGTAGGTGTAGCGACCTTAGAACGCAAAGGGTTTCGAAGCGCCGTTATCGATGCAGTCGACGCCATTCAAAAGAAGTTAACAAGAAATTAATGTTTAAAAAACAATATCATCAGAATTAACATAGGAGATTGTCGTTAAGGTTACTATCATAAGCAGGAGGCAAAATGATCTGCAAACGATGTTTAAACCAAGACCACAATCTTTTTATTACCATCAATGGTGAAGCATTGTGTCGAGTCTGTATTCATTTAATGGGAAAGCTCAGCGAAAATCAAGATGGACATGATTTTGAATTAACACCATTATCCCTTGACTTCGAATTAACGAAGCAACAAAAAGAGATATCCTCTTTTATTAAGGAGTTTGGTTTATACGAAGATATTTTGGTAGAAGCTGTTTGTGGTGCCGGAAAAACAGAGTTAGTGATGGAGCTAATCCACCATGCACTAGATAAAGGAATGTCTGTTGGGTGGATGGTTGCGAGAAGACAAGTGGTCTTACAACTTTACCAACGACTCAAGAAGGCATTTGATAGTGTAAAAGTAGTAGCAGTGACTTCGGGATATACATCTGATTTACAAGGAGACCTAATTATTTGTACTGCTCACCAGTTATATAGATTTCCTAATCGTTTTGATGTTCTAATTGTTGATGAACCAGATGCCTTTCCTTATAAAGGAAATAAAATGTTAGAAGGGATTCTAAAAGTAAGTAGTAAAGGAACAAAGATTTATCTTAGTGCGACTCCAGACAAAACAATTATTGACAACGTAACTCGACACGTGACACTAGATAGTCGAGCTCACAATAGACCCTTGGTTGTTCCAAAAGTATTTAAGCATTTTAGAAGTGTTGGTTTTTGCTACCTATTCTATTTGTTGAATCGATTACAGGATAAACAAGTGTTACTATTTGTTCCGACTATCGAGTTAGCTAACAAACTATCAAAAGTCTTAAAACTTAAGGCATTGACCTCACAAAGTGAACACAAAGATAAAATCATATCTGATTTTGAGAATCAGATAATTCATCATTTAATCTGTACAACTGTGTTAGAAAGAGGAATGACCTTTGAGAAAGTCAATGTCATTGTGTATCAAGCTGATCATTTTGTTTTTGATGAAGCATCATTGATTCAGGTTAGTGGTCGAGTCGGTAGAAGTTTTCATGAAAGTGAGGGAGATTGTTGGTTTATAACCAGTTCAAAAAACAGTTCTGTGAATCAGTGTCTAATGCGTTTAAAGAACCACAATCAACGTGCCAGTGGTGTCTTGAACCCTATGATTCAATAAGTCTTCTAATTGATATTGTGAATCAACAGAATCTGTTGTGTAAGAAATGTCAAAGTCTCTTAAGGTATAAACCACAACATTTTGAAATTGAAGGAGTCAAAGTATTTACCCTCTATGAATACAATGATGGGTTTTCAAGGCTACTTATTCAGTATAAAGAACAAAGAGATATTGGATTGAGTGATGTTTTTCTAGAGGGTTATCTCAATAAGATTAAGTGGAAATATCGAAAGTATCAAAAGATTATGATGCCTTCTAGTGAATCAAAATTGAAAATGAGAGGATTTAATCATTTAGAACTTATGTTTAGAAAGGTTGATGAAGAGTTGCTATCAGTCTTCAATAAAGTGGACAATACAAAACAAGCACAACTCAGTAAAGCTGAAAGGAGTAATATTCATTTTGAGTTAAATGATGAGATCATGAAAGTGAAGAATCGAGTTGTTCTTTTGGATGATGTAATTACGACTGGTTCAACCATCAAAGAATCGATACGGTTGTTAGAGCCATATAATCTAGAAATTTGTGTGTTTTGTATAGCGATAACACCAAGAGAAAATTTATTGCATAAAAAACATACAATGCTATAATTAAATTGTAGACTGGCGTGCTACTGATTAAGAAAGGATTTATTATGCAAGGAAAAGTTAAAAAGTTTAATAAAGAAAAGGGTTATGGATTTATTAAACTAGAAGATGACAGAGATGTTTTCTTTCACTATTCACAATTAGTGATGGAAGGTTTCAAAACCATCGAAGAAGGCGAATTAGTTGAGTTCGAACTTATTGAAGGCGAACGAGGCGCACAAGCACATAATATTGTAAAACTATAAGCCGGATTTTAAGAAAAGGTTGAAATACTTCAACCTTTTTTTAAACACGCAGTCATGTTATAATTATGAAATGGAGGAATTCAATGATTAATTTTATTAAGAACTTATTTAGTGATGATAAACGAATACTCACTAAAATTGAAAAACAGGCACAAGAAGTCGATGCTCTCAAAGATGAATTTGCTCAATTAACAGATGAAGAGCTTCAATCAAAAACTCCTGAATTTAGAGAACGATTAAAAAACGGGGAAACCCTCGATGATATTTTAGTAGAAGCTTTTGCGACAGCAAGAGAAGCAGCCAAACGAGTAATTGGTGAGTTTCCTTACTTAGTACAAATTATGGGTGGTATTGTTCTTCATCAAGGAGATATTGCCGAAATGCGTACAGGTGAAGGGAAGACCTTAACAGCTGTATTACCTACATACTTAAATGGTCTTAATTCTAAAGGAGTCCATATAGTAACAGTCAACGAATACTTAGCAAAACGTGACTCGGAATGGATGGGTGAAATCCACCGATTCTTAGGTTTAAGCGTAGGTTGTAATGTTCGTTCCATGTCTGCTACAGAAAAAAGAGCAGCATACAATTGTGATGTCATGTATTCAACAAACTCAGAACTTGGGTTTGATTACTTACGTGACAACATGGTCATGAATGTTGATCAAAGGGTACAACGCCCTTTGAATTTTGCGCTTGTCGATGAGGTCGACTCAATTTTAATTGACGAATCAAGAACGCCGCTCATAATTTCTGGTGGAGCACGTAAAACCGCAAATCTTTATATTAATTCCGACAAATTTGTTAAAACACTGTCACCAGAAGATTATGATATAGATGAAAAAACTAGACAAATCGCACTAAGTGATCTAGGAAACGAAAAAGCAGAACGCTTCTTTCGCTTAAACAACCTCTATGATGTTGAAAACACACAACTTGTTCACCACATTAAGAATGCGTTACGTGCAAATTACATTATGGAAAACGATGTTGAATATGTTGTCAAAGAAGACGCAGTCGTCATAGTTGATCAGTTCACAGGACGATTAATGGAAGGTCGCGAGTTTTCTGATGGACTTCACCAAGCTTTAGAAGCAAAAGAAGGCGTCAAAATCAAAGAAGAAACATCGACAATGGCGACAATTACTTACCAAAACTTCTTTAGACTTTATGACAAACTTGCAGGGATGACAGGTACCGCAAAAACCGAAGAAGAAGAGTTCTTAAAAACCTATAACATGCGTGTTTTAGAAATACCAACCAACAAACCGATTGCGCGTGATGATAGGGTTGATAAAATTTATGGTTCAAAAAAAGCGAAATTCGAAGCCTTGGTACAAGAAATCATTCGTGTCAATCAAACAGGTCAACCTATATTAGTAGGGACGGTCTCTGTTGAAATCAGTGAACACATTTCAAAAATGTTAACACAACGCAAAGTTAAACATGAAGTTTTGAATGCTAAAAACCATGCTCGTGAAGCAGAAATTATCAAAAATGCAGGAAATATTGGGGCAGTTACAATTGCTACCAACATGGCTGGTCGTGGAACCGACATCAAGTTAGGTCAGGGAGTTCGTGAACTCGGAGGATTAATGGTACTGGGATCAGAAAGACATGAAGCTCGCCGTATTGATAATCAATTAAGAGGACGAGCAGGACGTCAAGGAGATCCAGGGGTTTCTCAATTCTATGTATCAATGAAAGATGATTTGATGGTTCGTTTCGGTACCGATCGGTTCTCTGGGATGTTTGATAATTTTGGTGAAGATTCAATTCAAAACAAAACAGTTTCTAAGGCAATTACATCTGCTCAAAAACGTGTTGAAGGATACAACTTTGATATTCGTAAGAATTTGCTGGATTATGATGATGTTTTACGTCAACAACGGGAAACAATGTATGACTTAAGAAATGAGATTTTAGAAAACGAAGAAGTTCACTCAATCGTAAAAGACATGTTTGATCGGGTAATACGCGGTGTTATTTTAGCAAACACAACTGTTGATAAAAAAGAAAATCGGTCAATAGATTTAGTAAGCTTGCGCGAATCACTAGACCATATTGGATTCAAAAGTGAAGTCTCATTAGAAAATTTACAACAGTTACCATTTGAAGAAGCATCTGAACACATTATTCAATCAGCATTCAACAGTTATGACAAAAAGATTGAACCATACAAAGAACAAGTATATCCGATAGAAAAACGAATGGTTTTATCGGTTTTTGATCGTAACTGGATGGACCATATCGATGCGATGGATAAATTAAGAAACGGAATTCATTTGAGATCCTATGCACAAGGAAATCCTTTACAAGCATACATCCAAGAGGGGTTTGATATGTTTGAACAATTAGTACAAACAATCGCTCAAGAAGTTGTCCAATTCTGTTTAAATGTTCAAATTCGTTTTAAAGATGAAGAAGAACAACCTCAACAATTACTTGATACAAATCAAGATGAACAACCAGTTCAAAAAGGAAATCAAGTCAATCTAAATCCTAAGAAAAAGAAAAGAAAACATTAATATGGAATTTAATGAACTACGAAACGAAGTCTTCAAAAGAAGTCAACAACTCAATCAGTTAAAGGAGTCTCTTTGACGTAACAGGTAAACAAAAACAAATCGAAGAGTTATCACAAGAAATGTTGGATGAAAACTTTTGGGACGATCCACAAAAAGCACAAACAACCATCAAAACGATGAATCGATTAAAAGAACTTGTGGATGAATCACTATCACTTGAACAGAAGTTTGAAGAATTCAATCAAATTTTAGATGAACTAAAACAAAACAGTGATCCAGAACTTTTTGAAATGGTCCAACAGGATATATTGACTGAATTTCAGTCATTTGATGCCTTTGAAATTAAAGTGTTACTTGCTGGAGAATACGATGTCAATAGCGCAATCGTTGAAATCCATCCTGGAGCGGGGGGAACCGAAAGCCAAGATTGGGCACAGATGTTGTACCGCATGTATACTCGATGGGCTAATCGTCATGACTACAAAGTTGAAGTCATCGATTATTTACCAGGCGACGAAGCTGGATTAAAAAGTGTTACCTTCTCAATAACCGGGGATTATGTTTTTGGTTATTTAAAAGGTGAAAAAGGTGTCCATCGATTAGTACGTATTTCTCCTTTTGACTCATCAGGCAGAAGACATACTAGCTTTGCGAGTGTCGATATTATGCCTGTCATCGAAAATGAAACTGATATTGAACTCGATGTTAATGAATTAGAAATTGATACCCACCGCTCATCTGGAGCAGGGGGACAACATGTTAATAAAACTGATTCAGCTGTTCGTATTACTCACCTTCCTACCGGTATTAGTGTTCATGTCCAATCAGAAAGATCGCAACTTCAAAACAAAGCTCAAGCAATGGACTTAATTAAATCAAAATTGTTACAGCTTCAGATTCAAGAACAAGCACAAAAGATATCGGATATAAAAGGTGAACAGAAGAATATTGAATGGGGCTCCCAAATAAGAAGTTATGTCTTCATGCCCTATACCTTAGTTAAAGATAATCGTACTTCAGTCGAAGTAGGGAATATTGAATCGGTTATGGATGGAAATATTGATCCATTTATTCAAGGATATTTAAAACAAAACTTAAAATAGAAGGGGTGAGTCATGAAACGAACAACGTTACTAAAAGATGCAGCTTATTTAATTTTAGGAAATTTCATTTTAGTATCAGCAGTCGCTTATTTCATCATTCCTTTTAAGATTCTATCAGGTGGTATGGCAGGGGTGGCGGTAGCTATTCAACCTTTAGTCAACATTAGAGAAGAAGTGATTATATACATTATCGTTGTTACAACGTTTATTTTAGGAACTATCTTTCTTGGTAAAGAATTCGCTATAAAAACAATTGTTTCTTCGATTTTATATCCATTATTTCTGACTATCTTGTTAAAATACCCAATCCATATTAATATAGACCCTGTTCTGGCATCATTGTATGCTGGGCTGATTGCTGGTATTGGTATTGGATTAGTCTTTAAAAGAGGAGCAAGTACCGGGGGTATGGATGTTCCGGCATTAATTTTACATAAAGTAACCCATGTGAAATTGGCAACTTTAGTAATGATTATTGACGCTTTAACAATCTTACTAGGGGTTTCGACACGAGGTATTGAAGCCGTTTTAATCGGTTTAGTCTCAGTAGCGACTACAGGATATGCTGTAGATAAAGTCCTTGTTTCAGGTGGACAACATGCTAAAATGGTGTATATTATATCTGAAAAGTACCAAACAATATTGTTTAATGTTCAAAAGGAAATAGATAGAGGCACAACAATAATTTCCGCAAGAGGTGGTTTTACAGGGGATGAAAAACCAATGCTACTTACAGTAGTTTCTGCGAATCAGTATCCATTATTACACGACTTAGTCATTGCGATAGATCCAAATGCGTTCTTAATAGTCTCTGACGCAACAGAAGTCAAAGGGGAAGGTTTCTCATTTGAGTACAAGATTTAGAAGAGGAAACGACTATGATTGTTTTTAGTAATGTGTATAAAAAATATAAAAATGGAACCAACGCTCTGTTTGATTTGAATCTTCATGTCAAAAAGGGTGAGTTTATTTATGTCATTGGACAAACAGGATCAGGGAAATCAACATTAATTAAGTTGATGGATGCTGAAGAAAAACCTACTTCAGGAACCATTAAAGTAAATGATATCGATGTTGGTAAATTAAGAAGAAGAAAAATTCCTTATTTAAGGCGTCATGTTGGGGTTGTCTATCAAGACTTTAAACTACTATCAAGTAAAACGGTTTTTGAAAATGTCGCTTTTGCTTTAGAAGTAGTTAACATGCCAACAAAATTAATTAGAAAAAGAGTTCGAGAAGTGTTAGCTTTAGTAGACCTTTCAGAAAAATCCACCTCATTTCCAAATCAATTATCAGGAGGACAGCAACAAAGGGTCGCAATAGCACGTGCTATCGCAAACCGTCCTTTTGTGTTAATTGCGGACGAACCAACCGGAAACTTGGATCCTGAAAAATCGAGAGGGATTATAGAACTTTTAGAGAAAATTAATAAAGAAGAAAATACAACAGTCATTATGGTGACTCATGATGAAGCACTCGTAAACTTCTATAAAAAGAGAACAATCGTTCTTTCAGAAGGTCATGTGGTTGCTGATTTAAATGTAGGAGGATACCTCAATGAGACGAATTTTTAGAACCTTAAAAGAGGGCTTTCTTGGCTTTTTTAGGCATTTCTCGGTATCACTATCGAGTATAGCAGTCGTCACCTTTACCATGCTATTTCTTGGTATTATTCTAATTCTCACTAACAATATTAACGATACAACTAAAAACATTGAAGGAAATATCGATATTTGGGTATCTGTTAAAGCAGATTATGAAAGCGAAAAACCACAAATTGAAGAAGAAATAAAACAATTAACCGGAGTTTCACGAATCCAAGAAATTACTAAAGAAGATGCTCTTGACCAATACATCGCAACCTATGGTGATGCTTACGAACGTTTCAAAGAAGATAATCCTTTGCTAGATGGGTATTTAATCTATGTATCCGATGGCCGATATTTAGAAGATGTGTCCAGTAAAGTTGAAAGTGCACAATGGGCACATGAAGTAATGGATGGTGGTGATGCCACTAATAATTTATTAGATAGTTTAAATATGTTAAGAACAGGTGGTACAAGCTTTGTAATTGCACTGACACTACTTGCGATTTTTCTCATATCGAATACAATAAAGTTATCAATTTACTCAAGACAAGATGAGATAGAAATCATGCGAATAGTTGGAGCAACAAACAACTTTATTCGTTCACCATTTTTAGTAGAAGGAATTTTAATTGGAATCTTTGGATCGATTATTCCTATTGCCATTATATTTTTTGGATATGATTATTTAGTTGTGAAATTAGCAGATTCTACAATATTTGGATTATTCCAAATTACACCAGCCGTTCCAATGATTTATGAGATATCAACAATTATTTTGATAACCTCAGTTTCTGTTGGATTAATCGGAAGTTTTATTTCTGTCACAAGAAATTTAAGGTGGGTACGATAATGAAAAAAATCTTGTTACTTATTGTAATGATCGTTTTATCTTTGATGATGCCACGCAGTATTCGTGCTATAGAAGATAGTGAATTTGAAACACGGGAAGAATACTATCGAGAGCTTTGTAGTACAAAGATTACAAAAGAATCGCAAGAAACCTGTAGTCAATATCAAAGTTATGTAAATCGAAAGCTCGACAAGTTGTCAAAAGATTTACAGGCAACCGCAAATTCTATTGAAGACATCAAAGCAAATCTTCAGATGTATCTTGAACAAGCAAAAGACAAACAACAAGAAATTGATCAAGCAGAAAAAGATATCTTGTCTCTTGAAAAACAAATTGTGGTTGTTGAACAAAACATCTCTTATTTAGAAGTTGAAATAGAAAAAAGCGAAGCAGAAATTGCTAGAATCGATGATGAGATAAAAGCAAGAATGCTTGCGAAACAGTCTGATCTTTTCGTAAACAACATGATAAATTTCATCTTTGGAGCGAAGTCATACACGGAAATGCAACGTAACGCGGACATTATTTCTCGTATTAATCAACAAGATCAAGATTTGATGAATGAATATGAAAAGGTTTTAGTTCAACTGAACGATGATAAAGTTGAAGTTCAACGTCAAAAAGTTGTCTTACAAGACAGTTTAGATAGTGTAACTAAACTCAAAAAAGGACTAGAAATCGCTAAAGCAGGATTAGACAAATTAATTGTTACTTACCGTGAACAAGAAGCACAACTATTAGCACAACAAGCAGCTCTAGAAGATAATAAAGCCAATCAAGCAAAAAGTCTGAATACGATTAAAAGCGGACTAGCGACTTACAAACAAGAGTTAGAAGCAGCTCGTAAGAAAGCTGAACAAGAAAGACTTGAAGCAGAACGAAAAGCAGCAGAAGCAAACAAACCAAAACCGACACCTCCTCCTGTACCATCCGATGTCCTTCAAGAATCAGGAAGTGGATGGGTCTATCCAGTGAGTGGTAACTTTAGAGTCTCTGCTGGGGCATGGTATTATCCAGGAAGTTTCCAAGGAAGCACGTTTGGTAATGTTCACTTTGGTGTTGATATCTCAGCATCGATGGGAACACCAATTGTCGCAACAGGACCAGGAATTGTCATCAATACAAATACAGGTTGCCCTACTTGGGGTTATTTAGGAAACATGTGTGGTTATGGTGGAGGAAATAAAGTTCAAGTTCTCTATAGCATGAACAATAAGATTTATTCACTTCTATATGCCCATTTACAATCAGTAAATGTTCGCCAAGGTCAAGTCGTTACTAAAGGACAACAACTTGGAACTTTAGGTTCTTCGGGAAGTTCTACAGGACCACATTTACATCATGAAATTATTCATGTATCAAATAAACCACTCGATGAATATTTAGAAACCTGGAGTGGAACACTTACTTTTACACCTAATGGACAATGGATGGATCTTTCCTGGACATGTGATAGCCGTGGAAATCAAGCTCCTTGTCGGGTTAATCCACAAACTTGGTATGGATTTAAAGTTGGAGCAAGCTACTAAGTTTTAGGAGGAAAATATGGACAACAACAAAGTAAACATAAAATTAGAGAAACATTTGTGGCCAGATGAACAGCGAAATAGAAAACGAAAACGGTTGATTATTCTTGGCGTTTTAGTTGCGATGTTGTTATCATTTGGATCTGGATTCATTTTTGCGAAAGCATCCAATCCAACCATCAACTCAAATCCTACTTCAGAAAATTTATCATCAGAATCGATGAAACGTTTTAACTCTGTCTTAAGTATATTAAAGAATCGTTGGTACTTTTCAAAAGATATGGAAAACCCAACGGTCGAACTTGTCGATAACGCAATTTTTGGAATGTTAGATCAAAATGGAGATCCATACACAGACTATATGACTCCAGAAGAAAAACAAGCATTCGAAGAAGGAATTAACCAAAACTTTGTCGGGATAGGTGTGCAATATTTCCAAGTCGATGATTATAGTATTGTCAAAAATGTTTTTAGAAATTCTCCTGCCGAAAAAGCAGGGGTTATGGCTGGTGATATCTTTTGGACAGTTGATAATCAATCTGTAATTGGGATGGCTTCTGAAGACATCAGTGCCCTTGTTCGTGGTGAAGAAAACACGAAAGTGGTGATTGAGTTTAAAAGAGATAATGACTTAGTTAAATTAGAAATCACTAGAGGTCAAGTCAATCAGACGGTCTTCGCATCAATTGTTAATAAAGATATTGGTGTTTTAGAAATTAGTTCTTTTGGAATGAACACTGGATCTGAAGTTAAATATTATCTAGATATGTTTACCACGGAAAACGTTAAAAAAATAATCATTGATGTTCGCGATAATGGTGGAGGGTATTTAAGTTCTCTTAACCAAATTGCTTCATTCTTCTTAACCAAAGGACAAATCATCTTACAACAAGAAGATGTATTGGGAATGATTAACCAAACCAAAGCAACTGGAAACAATTATACAAATTTCGAGAAAATAGTCCTTCTTGCTAATCAAAACTCAGCTTCAGCTTCAGAAGTGTTAGTTGCAGCTTTACACGATAACTTAAATATCGATGTCATTGGAACGAAAACTTTCGGAAAAGGAACTGTTCAAATGACAGAAGATTTATCACAAGGATACGCATTAAAATATACCACCGCCCAATGGTTAGGACCTAATGGAGAGAGAATTCATAAACAAGGGATTAAACCAACGATCGAAGTGAAGTTGCATGAGGTTTTCTACCAAGCGACACCTCTACAAAAAGAAGCAGAAGAACCATTCAACTTTAAACTAGATGATGTCTCCGAAGCAGTTAAATATGTTCAAAAAGCTCTAGATTTCTTAGGGTTTAGTCCAGATAGAACCGATGGATATTATTCGTTATCAACAGAAAATGCTTTAAAAGCTTTTCAAGAGAATAGAAATATTCCAGTAAATACAACAATTACTAGTGAAACCATCTCTCAACTTTCTGCAGCGATTCAAAAAGAATGGAATTTGAATCGTGAGAAACATGATCTTCAATTAGCAGAAGCAATCGAGTATCTTCAATGAGTTCCCCTAAATTTGAACTTGTCTCTGAATACACACCACAAGGCGATCAACCTAAAGCAATTGAAAAACTTGTTAAAGGGTTAGAAGAGAATAAAAAGCATCAAGTGTTACTTGGAGCAACAGGAACAGGAAAAACATTTACGATTTCACAAGTAATCGCCAAGGTAAATAAACCGACCTTGGTTTTTGCTCATAATAAAACCTTAGCAGGACAACTCTATTCGGAATTCAAATCATTCTTTCCAAATAATCGTGTGGAATATTTTGTTTCTAACTTCGATTACTACCAACCAGAAGCATACATGCCACGAACTGACACTTATATTGAAAAATCTTCAATGATTAATGAAGAACTAGATATGTTACGTTTAGCTGCCTTAAATGCAGTATTACAAAGAAGAGACACAATTATTGTGGCTTCTGTTGCTTGTATCTATGGTTCCAGTGATCCATCACTTTACAAAGACATGCTATATGTCATTAAAGTAGGAGATATTCTTAGTAGACAAGAGCTTTTGAAAGAACTCGTCAATCGTCAATACAAGCGGAATGATATTGAACAAAAGCGAGGAACCTTTAGAGTACGAGGGGATGTTATTGAAGTAACTCTTGGATATAGTGATGATCGAACGGTTCGAATAGAAATGTTTGGAGATGAGATTGAAAGAATCAGCGAAGTTGATCCCTTAACAGGAGTTGTTCGTAATGTCTTTACTGTCTATAATATTTTTCCTGCTAATGAATATGCACGAAAAAAAGAAGATATATTAGTTGCTTGTAATAAAATTGAAGCAGAACTAGAACAGAGATTGATTGAACTTAAAAATCAAAATAAATTACTTGAAGCTCAACGATTAGAACAACGAACACGTTATGACTTAGAATCCTTACGAGAACTAGGAATCTGTAGTGGAATTGAAAACTATTCACAGCACATTGATGGTCGGACATCAGATCAACGCCCTTTTAACTTGTTCGATTATTTCCCAGAAGACTTCTTACTAGTAGTCGATGAAAGTCATGCTTCTTTACCTCAAGTAAGAGGGATGTATAATGGAGACAGAGCACGAAAACTTAATTTGGTTGAGTATGGTTTTAGGTTACCCAGTGCACTCAACAACCGACCAATGACTTTTGAAGAGTTTAGCGGCTGTATCAATCAAGCGATTTATGTTTCCGCGACTCCGGGTGACTATGAAGTAGAACTCGCAAACAATGAAGTCATTGAACAAATTATTCGTCCGACCGGTTTAATTGATCCTGAAATAGAAGTAAGAAGAACTGAAGGACAGATTGACGATCTTATCCATGAAATAAGAGACCGCATAAGTAAAGATGAACGGGTTTTAATTACAACACTCACTGTGGCGATGGCTGAAGATTTAACAGCCCATTTAAAGAAACTAAATCTGAAAGTCGGTTATCTGCATCACGAAACAAAGACTTTAGAACGAATTGATATTTTGCGGGATTTACGAAAAGGTAAAATTGATGTATTAGTAGGAATTAACTTATTAAGAGAAGGTCTCGATTTACCAGAAGTTAGTTTAATTATTATTTTGGATGCCGATAAAGAAGGGTTCTTAAGATCAAAACGTTCACTCGTACAAATTATTGGACGAGCTGCACGAAACTCGAACGGTAAAGTAATCATGTATGCTGATAAAATGACAGATTCGATGGAATATGCTATCAATGAAACTAAACGTCGTCGTGCCATTCAAGAAGCTCACAACATAGAACATGGATTAATTCCTAAAACAATTAAGAAAGAAATTCGAGATGCAATCCATAGTAAAGAAACAAAAGAAATGTCACTGCAGTATATGAGTAAGAAACTGAAGAAGAACAAAAAAGAAAAAGATAAAATGCTTGAAAGTCTTCGTCAAGAAATGCGTGAAGCAGCTAGAGTTCTTGATTTTGAAAGAGCTGCTGAACTACGAGACATTATTGTAGAACTAGAAAATTAGAGGAATTATGGCAAAAGATAAATTAATTATAAAAGGGGCAAGAGTTAATAATCTAAAAAACATTAGTCTTGAAATCCCTAAAGAAAAACTAGTCATCATGACAGGTCTATCGGGTTCAGGAAAAACATCGCTTGCTTTTGACACAATCTATGCAGAAGGACAACGACGTTATGTTGAGTCATTATCCACATATGCACGTCAATTCTTAGGGAATACCGAAAAACCGGATGTTGATAGTATCGAAGGTCTTTCACCTGCTATTGCGATTGATCAAAAGACAACTCACAATAATCCTCGATCAACAGTAGGAACCGTAACCGAGATATATGACTATTTGCGACTATTATATGCTCGTATCGGGGTCGCTTATTGTCCTATTCATGGGATTGAGATTACTTCTCAAACACCTGCTCAAATGGTTTCTCGGATTCATGAAGAAGAGGAAGGATCACGCTTAAGCATCTTAGCTCCAATTATTCGTAATAAAAAAGGAACACACAAAGAGTTGTTAGAAAACTTATCTAAAGATGGTTTTGTTCGGGTTCGAATCGACAATGAGATAAAACTAGTCGATGAAGTATCTTTATTAGATAAAAACCTCCGACACGATATCGATGTTGTTGTTGATCGTCTTATCCTTAAAGATGGAATTGATCCTCGCCTTACAGACTCAATTGAAACAGCACTAAAACTATCAGCTGGACTTGTTGTAATTCTGGTTGGTAACAAAGAGCTTCAGTTTTCCGCAAATCATTCTTGTCCAGAGTGTGGTTTTTCTGTAGAACATTTAGAACCAAGACTCTTTTCATTTAATGCACCATTAGGGGCATGTGACACTTGTAAAGGGATTGGAGAAACACAACATCTTGATTTAGACTTGTTGATTCCAGATCAAAGCCAATCAATTAATGATGGAGCGATTCGTTACTTTAAGAATACAGTCAATACCGAAAATATAGAGTGGCAAGTTTTTGATAAACTATTAAGTCACTATAAGATAGACAAATCGAAACCAATGAATAAGCTAACAAAAAAAGAACTAGATATTGTTATCAATGGGTCCAAAGAACCAATTGTTTATGAACTTAGTTCTCGAGGAGGCAATCATTATAAAAAGACTCAGTTTATTGAGGGTATTGGGAAATTAATTGAACGTCGCTATGAAGAAACTCAATCTTCCTTCTATAAAGAATGGGTTAGTGGTTTTATGTCTACTCAAACCTGTCAAAGCTGTAATGGATTACGTCTGAATGAAAAGGCACTCAGTGTTAAAGTAGGTCTTAAGAGTATTTCTGAGTTTACACAACTCAGTGTTGTTGACATGATTGATTTCATAAAACAATTAAAACTAACAAGAACTCAACAAGAAATATCTCGTTTAATTGTTAAAGAAATTTTAGATCGTCTCACTTTTTTAAAGAATGTTGGACTAGAGTATTTAACACTCGATCGTTTAGCAGGAACACTCTCTGGAGGAGAAGCACAACGCATTCGTTTAGCCAATCAAATTGGTTCACAACTCACAGGTGTCTTGTATGTTCTGGACGAACCATCCATTGGTTTGCATCAAAGAGATAATCAGAAGTTAATCAATGCTTTAAAAGAAATGAGAGACTTAGGAAACTCTCTCATTGTTGTTGAACACGATGAAGAAACCATGATGCAATCAGACTGGATAGTAGACATTGGACCTTATGCAGGAATCCATGGTGGAGAAGTCATCGCTAGTGGACCAATTGATGTCATTATGAATACACCGGAATCAATAACAGGTCAATATTTGAGTGGAAAACTTAAAATAGCTGTTCCAACGCTTAGACGTAAAGGGAACGGAAAGTTTATAAAGATTAAAAAAGCAGCACAGAATAACTTAAAAAATGTGAACGTAGATATCCCATTAGGCAAGCTAGTTGTTGTCACAGGTGTTTCTGGTTCAGGAAAATCGAGTTTAGTGAATGATGTTTTAGCGAATGGTGTCATGGTTGCTTTCAAGAGAGCTCATGTTAAACCTGGTAAAGCAAAATCAATCGATGGACTTGAAAATATCGACAAACTCGTAGTGATTGATCAACAACCGATTGGTAGAACACCGAGATCCAATCCTGTGACATACACTGGTGTTTTTGATCAAATTCGTGATTTGTTTGCGAGTACGATCGATGCTAAAATGTTGGGGTTTGATAAATCTAGATTCTCATTCAATGTTAAAGGTGGACGCTGTGAAGTGTGTCAAGGGGATGGAGTAAAACGTATCTCTATGCACTTTTTACCAGACCTCTATGTAGAATGTGAAGAGTGTCATGGACGTCGTTACAATGATCAAACACTATTAGTAACGTATAAAGACAAAAATATTTATGATGTTTTAGAAATGACTGTCGAGGAAGCGGTTGAATTCTTTGAAGCGATGCCTTCGATTTCTAATAAACTTAGAACACTCTTTGATGTTGGATTAGGATACATAAAACTTGGACAATCATCAACATCGTTATCTGGAGGAGAAGCTCAACGTGTAAAATTAGCGAGTGAACTTCAAAAAATAGCTACTGGCAAAACCCTCTTTATTTTAGATGAACCGACTACTGGTCTACATTCCTACGATGTCTCGAAATTAATTGAAGTTTTAGAGAGAATTGTAGATAATGGAGATACAGTGTTAGTTATTGAACACAATTTAGATGTTATCAAAAGCGCTGACCACATCATTGATATTGGACCTGAAGGTGGTGAAAACGGAGGAACAATCATTGCGACAGGAACACCCGAAAAAGTTGCGACGGTTGAGGATAGCTACACAGGAGCATATTTAAAGAAAGTCCTATAAGGAGGAAACATGGAACATCAAGAAGAAATCAAATGTCTGATTCGTGATTTTAAAGAACATTTTAACTTTGAACAAATTTCAGGAAACGAACAATCGTTAGAACGATGGATTATTGTTCCCGACATTAATCGTCCTGGTCTAGAGTTAGCGGGATTCTATGATCATACAGAACCACGACGAGTTGTTATCATGGGTCTTAAAGAAATTGCTTATGTCAATCAAATGTCAGAAGCAGATCAATGGGAACGATTTGAAATGTTAACTGATGGCTGGACCCCAGCAATTGTTATTGCGCATGATTTACAGTGTCCACAAATTTTGTTTGAAGTAGCTAGTCGTAAGAATTTCCCAATCTTTGTTTCTGCTTTACCAACTTCACAATTATTAATTGATATAGTTACCTATTTAGATGAAGCAATGTCTCCTATAGAGTATGTTCATGGTGTATTAGTGAACGTTCATGGTAAAGGCGTGTTAGTAACAGGTGACTCTGGTATGGGTAAATCAGAGATTGCGTTAGAACTCATTCGTAACGGACATATTTTAATTGCGGATGATCGAGTCGATGTTAAACGTGCCCATGGACAGCTTATTGGTCATGCACCTGAATTACTCAGTGGTATGTTAGAAATCCGTGGAATCGGAATAATGAATGTAGCACAGATGTTCGGTGCTTCCGCAGTCATGAGTCGTTCCGTTATTGATTTTGTCATTTATCTTGAAAGTTGGGATGACCAAAAAGATTATTTACGAATTGGAATTGAAGAAACAGAACCGTATTATATATTAGGAATTCAAGTTCCAAGACTTGTATTCCCAGTCAAAGAAGGAAGAAACATGGCTATGCTTGTCGAATCTGCAGTTATTGACTTTACATTAAAACGTCGTGGATTTAATTCCAGCAAAGATTTTGAAGAACGTGTCTACAACATGATTCAAAAGAAAAATCTAGCAAATAAATAATCCCACAATCTCACATAAATTTTCGTTATTTTAAAGAGGGTTCACAGGTATACTATGGGTGTAAGTTAAATATGACTTACTTGCAAGCAGATTCTCCCCCTAAGATACTGGTTTGCACTCTCTCTTTCCCCTTATTGAATAAAAAACAATAAAGAAAAGACCTGAAAATAATAATCAGGTCTTTTTTCTTGTTCAACAGATTATTGA
>CAZWPP010000015.1:0-17674 GCA_964635335.1 uncultured Erysipelothrix sp.
AAACATCCATACCGGATGTTTATCCCAAATTATTCTTTGTCTTGATTTGGAACTGGTTTTGGTTCAGGTCCATCATACAGTTCATTAACAGGATATTCCTGTAATGTTTCTGATTTTTCTTGTTGATTCATCTCAAACTCATCAACATTATCAATCATATCCGCTTCAGTAGCTGTTGAAGCAACTTCTTCATTTAATGGATTCTTTAATTCTGTAGCCATCATATCGGTTCCTCCTTTACTCAAAGTATAGCGAAACCACTTACAAAACGCTAGCAAAATAAACAATAGCTGATAAAACAGCACCTACAATAATTAGCAGAATAATGTCCATCTTCTTAACTCTAAACAAATAAAAAGCAATCACGAAACAAACAATAGCCAATGGTTCAATACTAATGAAAGAAACAACACTATTCTTAAAAAGAGACGACACAATCATCGACAAGGACGCAACCGCAATGAGCCCCACAATCCCAGGTTTTAAACCTTTTATCATCTTATCTAGAAATCCAATCTTTTTATCTCTAAAAATAAAATAGGACAACATCATCATCAAAATAAATTGAGGAGTGACATTTCCAAGTGTAGCAACGATTGCTCCAGAAATACCAGCTACTTTTGTCCCAACAAATGTTGCAGAATTAATTGCAATAGGTCCTGGTGTCATCTGAGAAATAGATACTAAATCAATCATTTCTACCATAGACAACCACCCCTTATCAACAACAACAAACTGTTGAATAAGTGGAAGGGCGGCATACCCACCACCAAAAGCAAACAAACCTATTTTGACAAAGGTTAAAAAGAGTTCAAGTAATATCATCACTTAACCTCCTCTTCTTTAAAATAAGTAAAAACAACAAATCCAATGATAGCAAGTGAAATAATAATATAGATGGTAGATACTTTTAAAACATAACTTGCTACAAAAGAACTCACCATTAAGATAGATGAATACATCGGGTGTTTCTTCAGTTGTGTCTTAGCCATGTCATAAACAGTAATTAACAAGACCGCACTGATCGTTCCACCAATACCAATCATAATTGTATTTACCAACGGATTGTCTCTAAAAGAATCATAGAAATAATAAACAACAGTGATAATAACTAAACATGGGATCACTGAAGCTACTAACGCTGTGACTGCTCCTTTGAATCCCCGTAAACGATATCCTGTTAACAGTGATGTACTAATTGCCATTGCTCCAGGTCCACTTTGTGCAACCGCAATTATGTCTAACATTTCTTGTTCATCAATCAGCTTCTTCTTTTTTATGAATTCATCCCGAATGACTGGTACAATTGTATATCCCCCACCGAAGGTAAAGGTATTAATTTTTAAAAATGTCAGAAAGATTTCTAACAGACTAATATTTTTTTTCATGAAATTATTATAGCAGTATTTTAAACATTTGAAAAATTATCTTAAATTATCTATTGACACTCAAACTTCATTTGTTTATCCTAGTAAGGTATTCAAAACCAAGATTTAATACCCGAAATATGGTCGGGTAGTTTCTACCAGGTCACCGTAAAAGACCTGACAAGATAGGTTGAAACGAGCTAAAGCCGGTTTCTACCGGTTTTTTGTTTTTTCTTGGTACTGATACTAGAAAAAAGGAGAGTTCAAATTAATGGACAAATTTTTTAAACTCAAAGAGAACAACACGACGGTCTCTACTGAGATTCTAGCAGGATTAACGACATTCTTTACAATGGCTTATATCCTTGCGGTTAATCCCGACATGTTAAGTGCAGCAGGAATTCCTTGGGGAGCGGTCTTCCTAGCAACTATCGGAGCATCAGCTGTCGGTACACTCGTTATGGGGTTGTTTGCGAATGTCCCTTATGCCTTAGCACCAGGGATGGGTTTAAATAGTTTCTTTGCTTTCACAGTTGTCTTAGGGGCTGGTTACACTTGGCAAGAAGCACTAGCAATGGTATTTGTGTGTGGTATCATCAACATCTTAATTACTGTTACAAGTATTCGAAAACTAATTATCAAAGCGATCCCAGAATCATTACAACATGCCATTGGTGGTGGTATTGGTATCTTCATCGCTTATATTGGTTTACTCAATGTAGGGGTCATCAATATCTCTGGAGTCGTACCAGCGTTATCAGTATTTAACAATCCAGCAATCATCTTAATGATCATTGGATTAGTTCTCACAATTGTTTTACTGTTACTCAAAGTCAAAGGTGCAATTGTTTTAGGAATTATCCTAACTACTCTGATTGGAATTCCTCTTGGGGTTGTTGATCCAGCATCTGCTGACTTTGCGAACAATTCATTAGGATCTTACTTTACTGAATTCACAGGTGTCTTTGGACAAGCATTTAATGGTCTTAGTTCTCTATTTAGCGATAGTTCCCGTTTCCTTCAAATCTTCATGATGGTGTTTGCTTTTTCATTAACCGATACCTTCGATACCATTGGTACCTTTATTGGAACTGGACGTAAATCAGGAATCTTCTCAGATGCAGATATTCAAAATCTAGAAAACTCTAAAGGCTTCTCATCAAAAATGGATCGTGCTCTCTTTGCGGATGCAATTGGTACCTCTGTAGGAGCAATTCTGGGAACTTCTAATACAACGACTTATGTTGAAAGTGCTGCAGGTATTGAAGCTGGTGGTCGCACCGGACTAACCGCAGTTACTGTTGCTATTTGTTTCTTACTAAGTGCACTACTTGCACCTATCGTTCGCTTAATTCCTAGTGCAGCGACATCTCCTGCTTTAATTATTGTGGGGGTAATGATGTTATCTTCTTTCACAGAAATTAAATGGAATGATTTAGAAGAAGCAATTCCTGCTTTCTTTGCTTCTGTCTTTATGGGCTTAACGTATAGTATTTCTACAGGAATTGCTTTTGGTTTCTTCTTCTACATCTTAGTAAAAGCAACTAAAGGTAAACTTAAAGAAACACATCCTATCTTATGGGGAAGTGCAGCATTATTCTTAATTGACTTTGTCTATAATGCCTATGTTAATTGGCCAAAGTAACATAGCAATTTCTATTTAAATAAAAAAGTATCCGTTTTATTAGCGGATACTTTTTGTATTATTTATTTACCTCATTATCTAGAAAATCAGGAATGCCATCACCATCAGCATCCGAATAGCGCTCCCCTTCACCTGAAAACCCTGTGCCATACAACTCTCTAGCTAAATGACCTTTTCGAACTCGGTCTTCTTCAACGAGTTTACTAAACAAAAGTCTTACCTTATCACTATTCACAATATTCACTAGTTGAATCTGTGAACTAGAGCGGTCGGCAGTAAACAATGTAATGGTTCCCATACCAAAGAGACGTTGAGAAAACTTTCTGGTTAAGTTTATGTCTAAAATTCGATAAAGAAGTATTTCATCTTCGTGGGTATTCAATAAGCCCTTGCTTACAATTAGCCGTGAAGCAGTTAATCGATATCTCGTAAAAGAGAGAGGTAATCTTAAAAAACGTTTGCGGTCTTTCCATAATACTTTTTCTTGTTCCAATTTTAAATCCTTCATAGTTAACCTCTTTTCAATAAAATCATTATATCAAAGTTATTATCAAAGGACATCTCTTTTTTCTTTTGCTATAATAGATTCATGAAAACATTAAACTATGGCATAGTGAGCGCTGCCAGTATCGCGCCACGGTTCATTGGAGCAATCCAGCAAACTGAACATTCTAAGGTAGTCGCTATTGCATCTAGAAATCTTGATAAAGCCCAAAACCTTGCGAATTCACACAAAATTACAAAGGTGTATGACAACTACACAGATTTGTACAACGATCCTGAAATTGATGTTGTTTACATTTGTAACATTAATGATGGTCATTTCAATGAAATTAAAGAAGCGCTTCTTCATAAAAAACATGTTGTTTGTGAAAAACCAATGGTACTTCATTCGTATGAAGTAAGCGATCTCTTTGCTTTAGCACGAAAACAAAATTGCTTTTTAATGGAAACTCAAAAAGCTGTCTTCTTACCGGTAACTAATTTTGTTAAAGAATACATTCTTAATAAGCAACTGGGTCCACTCAAACAAGTCGATATGTCTTTAAGTTTCTCTGGTCGATTTGATGATGACCACTGGATGTATGATGCTCATCAAGGAGGAGCATGGATTCCTTCCGCAAACTACGTAATCGAATACTTAACTTACTTGTTGGATGGCTATCCAAATTCATATCAAGCAATGGTTAATCGTCATTATCGCGGTGCCATTGATGAAGCATCCTTAACAATGCGCTTTAATGAAATATTAACTCATGCCTTTATTACTATGCGAGTTGATACCGATAATACTGTCCGTTTCTATTTTGAAAACGGCCATCTAGAAATCGCGAATTTCTGGAAAGCTCGCGAAGTAACTGTTTGTACAAAAAACACAAGCGAAACATTTAGTTTTCCTACACCTTTTGAAATGGTGTATGAAGTCAACCACATTCATGACTGTATAGAAAAAGGTCTTCTTTCTTCTCCTATAATGAGTGAAAAAATGACCTTTGAATGTATCAAACTTGTAGAAGATGTCCATCGCTATCAATAATCATTAAGCTCTTGAAATAAGAGCTTTTTTTATCTCTAAAACAATTCTAATGAAACCGCATCTTCGTATGTCATTAGATAAATCTTGCCTTTTATACGTTGCCCACTATTGTCAACAAGTACTAAATCACTATGGTAAATAAATCCACATTTTTCTATCACTCGTTGAGATTGATGATTGTACATAAAATGAGACACCCCAACCAATGGAATCTTGTACTCTCTAAACAAATGCCTTAAAACTGCTTTGATTGCTTCTACAGCAAACCCGTATCCCCAATAATTCTTTGAAATCACATAACCAATTTCAACACCTGGTTCTTGAATAATTTCTTTCAGAGGATGAACTCCAAACGAACCAATGACTTTGTTTGTTTCTTTATGAACAATTGCTAAGATGTGTTGATCTTCAATAAACTGATCCAAAACATTCTTACTTTCATCGAGGGTTCGATGATGTGTCCAACCAGCCATCTCACCGACTCCATCAACTTTCGCATAGTCGAAAAAATCATAAAGATCCTTTAGTTTAAACGATCGAAGTATTAAGTGTTCCGTTTCTATGGTTGTGTTTAGAAAATTAACTTGCTCAATCATGTTTCATTGTTAGTGAAATGCGTTTCTTATCGACATCCACCTCAAGTATTCTAACAGTAACTTCTTGTCCAACTTTTACAACAGTTGTTGGATCTTTTACAAAGGAATTAGATAGTTGAGAGATATGAACCAAACCATCTTGATGAACGCCTAAATCAACAAAAGCACCAAAAGCAGTCACATTACGGACAACACCGTTTAGGGTTTGACCCACTTTTAAATCCTCAATACTCATAACATCCATACTAATTTTTGGTGTTGGAAAACTATCCCGGATATCACGAGGAAGCTGTGAGATTGCTTCATTAATATCACGAAGTGTCTCTAAGCCCACTTTTTCTTTTATCGCAAACAATGCTAACTGAGCGTCACTCAGATGAGTCGGTTGATACAAGGTCAAATTAAATTCATTCATTAGTTTCTTAGCTATATCATAAGACTCAGGATGAATGGATGTGTTATCAAATGGATTTTTCCCTTGTTCAATTCTTAGGAATCCTGCAGCTTGTTCAAAAGCCTTTGGACCAAGTTTAGGTACTTTTTTGAGTTGTGCTCGTGACGTATATGGACCATTTTCTTTACGATAATTAACGATATTTGTCGCAAGCGTTTTACTGATACCAGCTACATAACTTAGTAGTGATGGTGAAGCGGTATTTAGTGAGACACCTACTTGGTTGACACAGCTTTCAGTTACACCACCTAACGTGGTTAGTAATAGTTTTTGATTCATGTCGTGTTGGTACTGACCAACTCCTATCGCATTGGGTTCAATCTTAACTAATTCTGCTAATGGATCTTGAACTCTTCGTGCCAGTGACACTGCACTTCTGATATTCAGCTCAAGGTCTGGTAATTCCTCTTGTGAGATTGGGGAAGCAGAATACACCGATGCCCCTGATTCATCAACTAGAAGAAAACCTATTTTTAAGCCTTCTTTCTTGATGAACTCACTAAAGAATTGTTCTGTTTCTCTTCCACCTGTTCCATTACCAATGACACACAGAGTCACTTTGTTTTTAAGAATTGTGTTCTTTAGTACTTGTTCACTCTCTCTTATTTTTTTAAATGGTTCAATCGGATAGATAATCCCTGATTCCAGATGATCACCCGATTCATTCACAACAGCCCATTTACAACCATGACGATAGCCTGGATCGAGTGCTAGGATGACATTCTTTTTCATTGGCGGAACAAGTAAGGCATTCTTAAGATTAATCTTAAAGAGTTCAATTGCTTCTTGATGAGCCTTTTCCGTAAGTTCACTCCGAATTTGATTCTCTAAGGAAGGTTTTAGTAGTCGTTTATAACTGTCTTCACAAACCGCTTGTAATAGGGTTGATGCCAGTGAGTTGTCTTTTTTAAGTTTAAAGAAATTCTCAATTTGTGGTAACCATTTTGCATCATCAAGCTCAATACTCACTTTTAAGATGTCTTGTTTCTCACCACGATTGATCGCTAGGATTCTGTGCCCTGCTGATTTGTTAACAGAACTTCTGTAATTATAGTAAAGACGATAGACTGTATCTTCTTC
Source organism: uncultured Erysipelothrix sp. (assembly GCA_964635335.1). Classification (GTDB taxonomy): domain Bacteria; phylum Bacillota_I; class Bacilli_A; order Erysipelotrichales; family Erysipelotrichaceae; genus DUUI01. Next base: position 6,680 of record CAZWPP010000015.1, read on the forward strand.
TGTCTTGGTTTCACTAATCAACAGTCCTTCTTGATAAAACAAACGAACTAAAATAGAACGTAAATCAGCACTATCATTAGCTTGTTCAGACAATATATCACTCGCTCCTAAAAAGACTTCATCGATTGTTTGAAGTTTTTTCATGCCTTCTCTTTCTTCTTGGGTCTCTAAGAAAGAAGTTGCCCAGCCTAAGAGTGTTTCATCAGCATCTTTTTTCAGAATTAATTGTGATAATGGCTCTAATCCACGGGCGATAGCAATTGTGGCACGCGTTTTACGTTTAGGTTTGTAGGGACGATATAAATCTTCCAAACGTGTCATGGATGTTGCATTTAATATCTCTTTAAATAGTTTCTCATCTTCAATTCCAAGTGTTTCAAGAGTATTAAAAATCGTTTTACGTCGGGATTCAATTGCGATTAAATCGATATAATCCGATTGTAAATTTCTTAATACTTCATCATCCATTGATCCGGTTAATTCTTTTCGGTATCGCGCAATAAAAGGAATTGTGTTGTCTTGGTTTAATAGTTCTATAGCTGCTTCTATATGATTGGTTAAAAGTCCTGTTTGTTGTGCTAAAACAACACTCAGTTCTTTATCATTTTTTTCAATATAATTCATGGGTCACCTCGAATGTCTATTATATGTTTAATCAAAATAAAAGGATAGTCCTCTTTGTAGAAAACCAACCTTTAGTTGAGTGTCTTTACTTTTTAATAACTTGAATCGCAATACATTGCGGTCCACCTTGAGTGATAAATGCACAGGATAGTTTTTCTAACTCAACTGTAGCCACATTGAATTTTTTCTTAATCTTTTCAACAACTTGTTCAGCTTGTTCTAGGGCAAAAGCATGACTAACTCCGAAGCGGTATTGGTCATTGATACCAATTTCAAATAAATGACCTATGACTTTATTAACGGCAATTCCGAAATTTCTTCCAATCCCAAATTTTTCCAAACGTGTTCCATCAGATGTTTGAGTTAAGATTGGTTGAATCTTCAAAAAACCACCCAATGTTGCAGCAAAAGGCGTTAATCTACCACCACGTTTTAAGAAATCAAAATCTTGTGGTAACAGAAAACTAATAGCTGTGTCACATTTTGACTGTACCATGTCGACTATTTCTTGAAATGACTTTCCTTGATCACGCATTTCAATAGCATCATTTACTACTAAACGGTGAGGTACACAAAGTGTCTTTGAGTTAATAATCACGATATTATCTAAACCCGATGTTTCTTTTGCCCCCACACACGATTGATACGTTCCTGATAACCCATCAGCCATCGCAATGACTAACACTTCATCCTCTTTGTATTTCTCAAACAAATCAATGTATTCTCCAACTGCTGGTTGAGATGAAGTTGGGATGTGCCCTTGTTGTATGATTTCATAGAACTCACGTGCAGATAATTCTTCAAACTCTTTGTATGTTTTTTGATTAATGGTAACACTCAGTGGCAAAACATCAATATTTAACTGTCTACCCTCTTCTTTGGTGTAAAGAGTCGATGAATCGACTATAATTCTGATCATATTTTTCTCCTTAGAATGAAACAAGTGCTTTGATCAATAATTTGTTTCATTGATTCATTAATAATACCATAAGTTAGCTTATCAAACTACTAAAGACATCAATATAAAAACCAAAACGCAAACTAATTAACTTTGTATCTCTGGGTTACAAATTTGTTTCCTTTCAAAATAGAAACGATATTTTTGATATCGCTTTTCGTTAATTTTTAATGGCGGAGAAAGCAGGATTTGAACCCGCGCGAGCTTTCACTCCTAACGGTTTTCGAAACCGCCCCCTTCAGCCTCTTGGGTATTTCTCCAGTGAAAAAGCGCTAAGCGCTTTTTTTATTATCTATGATAGAATGGTTTAACGTAACGTGGTAATCCTAGTTCATCGTACATGATTTGAGGTTGACCCACTAATAATGGAGCGAAATAATCAAGAGCTTCTTGTGTCACACCACGATAGTTTTCTAGAATCCATTCAGTTGGGAAATTTTTGACGTGATTAGCCACTTGAGATGCATCAATCGCAAAGAAATCAATATCATAAACATCAGAATCTTTACGAGTTAGACCGACCATTTTACCAGTAAAGTTCTTATCTGCAGAACGCATATGAGCAGACATTCCTAATCTGAATGATTCATCAACATCCACTAACGATTGTTGAGGAGCATAACATCTTTGTAAAGTACTCATTTCTTGAACCTTAGCACGATCACACACTTTATGTTCTAATAACATTTCTTTTAGTGCTTGTCCAGCACCACCCAAAACAGCATGGCCAAACAAGTCATTCTTGCTTTCACCAGCAGCTAAATATCTTCCATCCGCAAAACGGACACCTTCAGAAATAACAATGTAACATTTATTCTTTTCAGCTAAAATTTGACGAACTTGTTCATAGAAGAGTTCAGGATCAAATACTTCTTCAGGAAGCACTAATAAATCTACTTTTCCAGTAGTACATGCTGAAGCAGCAAGCCATCCAGCGTCACGCCCCATTGTTTCTAAAATGAATACTTCTTGACGAGTATAGACATTGAAATCTAACCACGTTTGAAGTTGAGTTGTAGCAATAACTTTAGCTGCACTCGCAAATCCTGGACAGTGATCAGTAACCATCAAGTCATTATCTACTGTTTTTGGACAGCCGACAAATTGAGTCTTTGTAAGACCATGAGCTTTCGCATATTCACTTAACGAATACACAGTGTCCATTGAATCATTTCCACCAATATAAAACATGGTGTCAATATTATACTTTTCAAAAATTTCAAACAATCTTTCGTAATCCTTAACGTTTTCTCTCTTTAGTTTGTAACGACAAGATCCTAAAGCACTAGAAGGTGTTTGACGAAGAACTCGATTTTCATCCTCAGACATATGTGTTAAATCGACAAAACGTTCTTGTAGAATTCCTTCAATCCCATGAAGTCCACCATACACTGTTTCATAAATTGGATTGAGTTGGTTACCCATCACTACCCCTGCTAATGTCGCATTGATGACAGATGTTGGACCACCAGATTGTGCCACTATACAATTACCCATTTAAATTTCCTCCTTTTGTTTACGCAAATAATTATAACATATCATTGATCAAAACTCTCTAGTTTTTCCTCGATTTCAGCCCATTCTGACTCACAATGAGCAATCTCATTGTGAATATCATCTATGGTCTCATCAAGTTTTTTCATTTTCTCAAAATCATGATAATATTCCGGATCAAAACGCAATTCGCGATGCTCTTCTAGTTTAATATGCAAGTCTTCAAGCTCTAATAACAAACGATCAGAGTTTTTCTTCAGTCGTCTCTTTTCATTGGATTTCTCAAAATCACTCATTTCTGTAGACTCTTCTTTTTGTTCGGTTTTCTGTTTTTGATTCTTACTAAATAGTGTTTCTTTGACATCAAGCTGATTAATAATAACAGTGTTGTTATCAATCTTAAGGATGCTATTCGCTATCTTCTCAATAAAATAGCGATCATGACTTACAAATAGAATCGTTCCATCATAATTTAAAAGAGCTTTTTCAAGTGCTTCTTTTGATTCAATGTCTAAATGATTAGTCGGCTCATCCAGCACTAAGAAATTTGATTGTTTTAACATTAATTTACATAAAGCTAAACGAACCTTTTCTCCTCCACTTAACACCGCCACTGATTTAAATACATCATCTCCACTAAATAGAAAAGTCCCAAGTACCGTTCTAATTTGAGTTTTATTTAAGTTGGGGTAGTCATCCCAAAGTTCTTCTAATACTGAGTTGGCTGGATTAAACTGATCCAAGTTTTGTTCAAAATAACCAATCTCAATTTGATGGCCTAACAACATCTCCCCACCTAAGAAATTAACTTGACCAATGATTGATTTTAACAAAGTAGACTTCCCAGTACCATTATTACCAAGAATTGCCATGCGTTGTCCTCTTTTTAACTCTAAACTCACTTTAAAAAGGATGTCATTATAACCCACTTGACACTCATCCAACGTAAGGACATCGTTACCTCCCCTTAGCCTGGATACAAAATGAGCTTTGAAGGCTTTTTGTGACTGCGATGGAGATTCGAGTCGATCCATTCGATCAAGGTATTTCTGTTTGCTTTTAGCAAAAGCTGCTTTGTTCTTTTTGTACCTAAACTTCTCAATTAATGTTTCTAAACGCTCAATCTCTTTTTGTTGATATTGATACAACTGTTGTTGTTTTTGTAACATTGCTTCTTTTTGAGTTAAATAGGATGAATAATTCCCTTTAAACATCGTAATCTTTTTCTGATCTATTTCAGCCACCTGACTACAGACACGATCTAAAAACAAACGGTCATGACTCGTCAAAACAATGGCAGCAGGATAGTTTAAAAGATAATTCTCTAACCATTCAATTGTTTCAATATCTAAATGGTTAGTAGGTTCATCTAAAAGTAGTACGTCTGGTTTTGACAAAAGCATTTTGATAAATCCTAAGCGTGTCTTTTGGCCACCAGAAAATGTAATTAACTCTCTATTTAAATCCTCTTGTTCAAAACCAAAGGATGACAATAATTGATTGACTTGGGTTTCTATTGTATACCCATCCAAAAATTCAAACCGGCTTTGTAATTGAGACAACCGTTCAATATTTTTATCTGTTGGATCTGTTTTTAGTAAATTGTTAACTTCTTTAATTTGTTGTTCAACCATTCTTACTTCTTCAAAAATTGATTCAAATGCTTCATGAACCTTGATAGATTCATCCTTAAATGCCATTTGTTCTAAGAAACCAATCGTTAAGTTTGAGCGTTTATGAAACTCTGCTTTATCATAAGGCTCTAACCCACTTAAGATATTCATCAGTGTTGTTTTTCCTGAACCATTTCTTCCAACTAAAGCAATCTTCTCAGTTCCTTTGATATTAAATTGGGCATCATCAAAAACAATATCTGAACCAAACGATTTGTTGAGCTGACTTATTGATAAAATCATTGGTTCACCTCAATTTCTAATTGGTTTAAAATCCCTAAAACTGTCGCTTCAACCAACTGTTCATAATTCATCCTATAAAGTTCTTCGAAGTTTTCATTACTACTTAGTAATAAATCAAGACTTACTGTATGAACACCATTAGGATTATTTATTGCGTAAGTATTTTCTTCTTTAGACCGTTCAGAAAACTCACCCGCAAACAATGCTTTTCCACCACTTTCTCTAATGATATTAATGGTATCAAGACCGTTAGTCTTTGAATTTTTGTAAACACCCATCTGGTTACGAGTTCCTGTATATACCGGTAGTTGTAACTCAACAAAAGGTTGAAGAAGTAACTGTTGAAAATTAGTTGTTGCGAAGGCACTACCAAAAGCCCGAACGCCTTGTAGTGTTTTGTTGTATTCTGTTCCGAAGTTAAACTCAATCATGTATTTTGCTTTTGATTTTAAAGCTCGTTCGACTCGTCCATCAATACCATAAGTATTCACTACCTCTAAATCATCTGTACGTGTCATTGCGACAACGATTCCATATTTTTCTAATTGAGTCTTAACATCAGCAGCAAACTTATAGGTTTCATCACTCGCAACAAAAGTATCTGATACATATCCTTTGTTAATAGTCTTAAAATCTTGGTGATTGTAAGCTGGATCTAAAAACACATCAACGATTAATGGGTTTACTTCACTTTCACTCACTTGAAGAAAAAGCTGGTGTTGTTTTAAGGAAGGCTCCCCTGTATAAATATTAGTAAACAGGTCTTTGTTTGCGATGACTTCAATTTTATGTCGCTTATTATTGCGACTCACTGTCATTAGTTCTAAACTGAGTTTTTCTTTGGAGACTAGCGATTTCCCTTTTAAATTCTCTTGGATATCGATTGTATAAAATCCAACGGGTAGTTTTGATAACTCAATGTTTGTATCCAAATTGCTTGTCATTAAAAATGAATGAATTTCATTGTTACACAAGTTAGTTAACTGTAAAGTATCTCCTACATAAGCATTTTTTTCTGTTGACACATAGTTGTCTTTGGTGATGGTTAAACTTTCTCCATAAAAGAAGGCTTCACTAAATACTTCAGTGGATAGCTGTTCTTTTGACTCAAAAAGTTCTTGAGTTTGCTTGCCACTTAAATTACAGATAGTGTAGGTGTCATATAAAACTGGTCCTTTGCCTTTGGGCTTGAAGAAGGCAAAATAGATTGCGATTGCTAATACAATGAGTAACAAAAAAACCACAAGAAGAATTTGTTTTCTCTTGTGTTTTTTAGGATTTTTTTGTGGTGGTAAATATTTTGGTTTAAAATACATCATTTATTCCTATTAAAAATCTAAATTCCTTGGTGTTCTAGCAAATGGAATGACATCACGAATATTACTCATTGATGTGATATACATCAACATTCTTTCAAATCCAAGTCCGAAGCCTCCGTGTTTACAACCGCCATAACGTCTCAAATCAAGATACCATTCCAATGATTCTTTATCTACACCCATTTGTTCCATGCGTGCTTCTAAAACATCGAGTCGTTCTTCCCGTTGAGAGCCACCGACTAGTTCACCTACAGATGGGACTAATAAGTCACAAGCAGCAACTGTTTTATTGTCTTCATTAATGCGCATATAAAATGCTTTAATGTCTTTAGGATAATCTGTCAAAAAGACAGGTCCATTTACGACTTTTTCACATAGATAGCGTTCATGTTCGGATTGTAAATCACTTCCCCAACTGACCGGATACTCAAAGGTGTGATCTGCTGTTGTTAATATTTCAATTGCTTCTGAATAGGACATTTTCTTAAATTCACTGTTTACTAGTGAGTTCAGTCTCTGTAGCAAGGTATGACTTTCATCGATGCGATCATTGAAGAATTTCATTTCTTCAGGTGCATTTTCCAAGACATATTCAATACAATATTTAACCATATCTTCGATTAAATTCATAACATCTTCTAAGTTCGCAAAAGCAATCTCAGGTTCAATCATCCAGAATTCACTAGCATGACGTGATGTATTAGAATTCTCTGCTCTAAAAGTTGGTCCAAATGTATAGATGTCTCTAAATGCCATGGCATAAGCTTCTCCATGCAATTGGCCAGATACAGTCAATGAAGCATGTTTACCAAAGAAGTCTTTTTCATATTTATCATCTTGACGTGTGGTAACAGTAAAAACCTCTCCTGCACCTTCTGCGTCGTTTCCAGTGATGATTGGTGTATGAACATAGACAAACCCTTGATTTTGAAAGAACTCATGGATTGCCATGCTTAAAATGCTTCGAACTCTAAAGACAGCACTAAAAGTGTTGCTTCGTGGTCTTAGATGTGCAATTTCACGTAAGTATTCAAAAGTATGACGTTTCTTTTGGAGTGGATAATTAGAATCACTTGCTCCTTCAAGAGTAATTGCGGTGACTTCTACTTCAAATGGTTGTTTTGAATCTGGTGTAATTTTAAAATTCCCAATCACTGTCAGTGCACTGCCAACATTAAACTTAGAAACCTCTTCGAAATTCTCTAATTCTGAAGAATAGACACATTGAATAGAACGAAAATAAGTTCCATCGTTTAACTCAATAAATCCAACATTTTTTGAACTTCGGTTAGTTCTTACCCACCCTTGAAGTTCTACTTCATCGATCGAATCGATTTCGATTTCTTCTGCATTGATCAATAGATCATAGCATTCACGAACACTGACAAAATGACTCATATTAATATTTCTCCTTAATCAATATTGTTTGATTGAAACACAAGTTCTTGTATCGCTGATACAACATCTACTTGTTTCAAAATCACATTTTTGGGCACTTGGATATGCTCATGTGAGAAATCTACAATACCATTTATTCCATTCTCAATCAAGAAGTTAATGGTTTCTTGTACATTCTCACTAATAGTAACAATTGCGACACGGCAACCTTCTGGCTTGTATTTTTTAAACTCACTCATCGGATAGACTGGAATCGTTGCATTTGGATTAACCTTACGATTGTCGGTATCAAATCCACAAACAATCTCTCCAACGACTTGATCCCAACGATTATAATTCAACAATGCTTTACCAAGGTTACCAACTCCGACAATCACTAATTTTTCATCGTAATTCATACCTAATAAGGAATTAAATGTCTCAATGACACTTTGAACATCGTATCCATACCCTTGTTTTCCAAGAGATCCAATAAAACTAAAATCACGACGAATCGTCGTAGCTTGTATATCACATACTTCTGCTAATTCTCTAGATAAAATACGATTAACACCTTTAGACTTTAGTTTTCTCAAGGCTTTCAAGTAAATTGGGTAGCGTTGCATCGTTGCTTTCGGTACATTGTACTTTTGATTTTCTGTTTTCATATTCCACCTCATGTTCATATGTTAAGTATATCACAACTTTGTGAGAAATCAATCAACATGTTCATGCGCTAATGGCTATTCTTGATGGAAAAGTTCAATATCAACGGTCGATTTTGCCCCTAAATCTTCTGATGCCAGGATATTTTTACGATAATTTACAGCTGCTGCCATCGCAATCATCGCCGCATTATCAGTACAACACCACATCGGTGGAATGGTTAAATCAATATCAGGATAATGACTCATCAGTTCTTTTAAATCTTCTCTTAACTTTGAGTTAGCTGCAACTCCACCTGCCAAAACAACGTGTTGAACCGGATGCTCGTTAATCATTAGTTCAGTTTTTTCAAGTATTTGTTCTAAAGCTCGTTCTTGAAACGCATAAGCAAGATCATTGATATTAATTTCATTCCCTTGCTTGGTTTCTCTAGCAACACACTGAATAACTGCTGACTTCAATCCGCTAAATGAGAATTCGTTTTCATTTGCTGTCTTCACTTTAGGGAGTTGATAATGAGGTTTTCCTTCTTTCGCAAGTTTATCGATTACCGGTCCTCCTGGGTAACCAGCACTCATAACTCGTGCTACTTTATCGTAAGCTTCTCCAATGGCATCATCGACTGTGGTTGCGATGACTTTAAAGTCATTTTCTTTGTTCATTAATATTAGTTCGCTATGTCCACCTGAAACAACAATTGCTAAGAGTGGATATTTTAAAGTAGCGACATAAGCGTTCGCATAAATATGACCAGCAATGTGATGAACAGGAATCAGTGGTAAATTGTACATCCAAGCTAATGTTTTTGCGGCTTGAAGACCTACATGAAGAGAGCCAATTAGACCTGGTCCAAATGTGATGCCAATCGCATCAATATCATCCATGGTTACGTTTGCTTCTCTAAGAGCTTGTTTGATAACATAAGTAATTTTTTCAACATGAATTCGGGAGGCTACCTCTGGGATTACCCCTCCAAATTCTTGGTGTACTTTAATTTGAGAATAAACGACATTACTTAAAAGTTCTGTTTCATTTTTCAAAATAGCAACAGCTGTTTCATCACAACTGGATTCAATCGCTAATATAATTGTATCGGTCATAGGTTTCCCCAATCTAGAATCATTTCGATTCCGTTATCGTCAGGATAGTAATTTTTGCGTAGACGATTGTATTTAAATCCTAGCGATTCATACATGTTTATCGCTATTTGGTTCTTTTCTCTTACTTCAAGCAACATTTTAGTTGCTTCATGTTCTTTCGATAATTCAATAAAGTGCTTCAACAGTGCTTTTCCATATCCCTGATGCTGATACTTACTGACAACCGCAATCGTTATTAAATGACTGTCTTCATAGAGCAGATGAATACCTCCCCAAGCGACGAGTTCATTGTCAATTTCAATCTTTTTGTAAGTCGCAAAAGGATTGGATACGATTTCGAACTGATAGTCTTCTTTGGTAAAGGGTGATGTAAATAAATCATGTTCATGGATCATGATTTGATTGAGATCACTGAGTCTTATATCGCTAATTTGTGCTACCATAGGTCTCATTTTCCTTTAGATACAGTGGTGTTAGTGCATCAATATCTTCTATTTTTTCCCAATACTGTTTAATTGCGACAATGTTTGATATAACATCAACAGGTAGACTTTCTTTGTTTAGCACATATGCATCTCCATATAAGGGACCATCGACAGTTATTTCTTCTATTTTCTTGATTGTAGGAGCTAAGACTTCGACTCCATTTTCGTAAGCAGCACAGAAAACGCGTTTAGCTCGTGCGTCCATTAACGCAAAGCCGGTTTTGTTGCCGACATAAGCATGAAGAGTGTTAACAGTATAGAGAGTAGCAGGTTTAAAGGCGCAAAAAACTTTTGCGATTGTCATTGCTATTCGTACTCCTGTATAGCTTCCTGGTCCTTTGGTGATGACTACTGAGTCGATATCTTTAACACTTAGTTGGTGTTGATTGAATAACTTTTGAATGGTGGACATTGTAATCTCAGATTGTCGCTTGTTTGCTTCAACTGAATAATTCACGATTAATTCATCGTCATTCATAATACCAACATTTAGATAGCGAGATGCTGTATCGAGTATTAAAGTTAGCATAGTTGTGCCTCCAGTTCTTCAGTGAGATTTAAGACAATCTCTCGGGTGTTTTCATCCAGGCGATTGATGGTGATGTAAAGAGCATCATCTGGTAAATAGTCTTTAACAAACTCACTCCATTCAATGACACAGACATGTTCTTCATCAAAGTAGTCTTCAAAACCGAGGTCTTGAGAGATTCCTTCTAGGCGATAAGCATCGATGTGTATTAATGTTAATCGTCCTTCGTATTCTTTCATCATTACGAAGGTTGGTGAGTTTACATTTTGGTCAATTCCTAATCCTTTAGCCAGTCCTTGGGTAAAGGTTGTTTTTCCTGCGCCTAGTTCTCCGGATAGACAAAGAACACAACCTGATTTAAGAATTTCTCCTAAGCGTTGCGCAAGATTTTTGGTTTCAGTTTTTGAGTTAGTTATCATCTTTTTCATAGGGTTTTATTGTATCAAAAAAGCTCGAATGAATCGAGCTTTTTGTTTACCTGGCGACGTGTTATCTTCACTCAATGAGCTATTGTCACCGTTAAAGTG
>CAZWPP010000016.1:0-17659 GCA_964635335.1 uncultured Erysipelothrix sp.
AGCGATTGTCAACTGCTAAGTGATACGCTTCTATTATAAACTCTTTTGTACAAAAGGCACTAACTAACATGATTAAGGTTGATTCAGGTAAATGGAAATTAGTAATTAAACCATTGATTGCTTTATACTCAAACCCTGGATAAATAAATATATCCGTTTCTGAGTGTTCGCTAATAAATTGATTATATCTTTGCATTTGTGTCTCAAGAACTCTTGTGGTGGTTGTTCCCACAGAAATAATGTTATTTCCATTTTTTTTAGCATTATTCAATTTTTGTGCCGCTTCTTCACTAACAAAATATTCTTCAACATGCATGTGATGATTTGTCACATCATCAACTTTAACCGGTCGAAATGTCCCTAATCCAACATGAAGCGTAATTTCAACAATCTCAATCCCTTTTTCTTTGATTTTTACTAACAATTCATCATTAAAATGAAGTCCTGCAGTTGGTGCTGCACTACTTCCATTGATTTTAGCATAGACTGTTTGATAACGTTCTTTGTTCATTAATTTTTCATGAATGTATGGTGGGAGTGGTGTTTGTCCAAGCTCTTCAAGTCTTTCCATTAAAATACCTTCATAAATCAATTCAAAGAATCGTATGCCTTCATCCTTTACCTCAATACATTTTGCTCTTAATTGTCCATCACCAAAAGATATCATCGTGTCAACTTTGACTACTTTGGCATTACCCACTAAACATTCGACAATATTTCCTGTTGTTTTCAATATTAAGAGCTCGACATGTGCCCCTGTTTTCTCTTTAATACCAAATAGACGAGCAGGGATGACACGAGTATTGTTCATCACTAAAACATCATCTTTTGTGAGATAATCGATTATTTCATAAAAACGATGATGACTGATCGTTTCGGTTTCTTTATCCAAAACCATCAGTCTAGATTCGACTCTATTTTCTAGTGGAACTTGAGCAATCAATTCTGATGGTAAATCATAACCAAAATCAGATGTCTTCATTAAAACCCCTTTGCATCTTCTCGATTTAAATCATATTTTTCATAAATTTCTTCTAAAAAATCAAGATAACGATCATTGTTAATTGCCTCTCGTACTTGTTTTGTTAGATTAATTAGAAAACGTAAATTATGAATAGACATTAAACGCATTCCTAATCCTTCATTCGCACGAATCAAATGCCGTAAATAAGAACGGGTATGGTTTTTACAGGTTTCACAATCACAATCTGGATCAAGTGGACCAAAATCATATTCATACATTTTTTTCTTAATATTGATGCGTCCTACCGACGTCATTGCTGATCCATGCCTAGCAATTCTTGTTGGTAAAACACAGTCAAACATATCGATCCCTCGTAAAACTGATTGTAAAATATCATTGACTGCACCGATTCCCATGATATAGATTGGTTTATCTTTAGGAAGATGTTTTATCGTATAATCAACCATCTTCATCATGGTCTCTTTGTCTTCACCAACGGAAGTTCCTCCAATTGCGTAACCGTCAAAGTCCATCTCAACTAGTGATTTTGCACTATATTCTCTAAGGTCTTCGTATTCCCCACCTTGAACAATCCCAAATAGTGATTGAACCCCTTCTTTTTGATGAGCATCTAAACCACGTTTTGCCCATCGAGTGGTTCTTTCTACACTATCTTTCATGTAGTCATAGGTGCTTGGATAGGCTGGACATTCATCAAAACTCATGATGATGTCTGCTCCTAAGCTATTTTGAATCTCAATTGATTTTTCAGGACTTAGAAATAATTTGTCACCATTGAGGTGAGAATTAAAGTGAACACCTGCTTCTTCAATGTTTCTCATGTGAGCTAAAGAAAATACTTGGAATCCACCACTATCGGTTAAGATTGGGTTATCAACATTCATAAACTCATGAAGTCCACCAGCAGCTTCAATTACTTTGTGGTTTGGTCTTAACCAAAGATGATAGGTATTACTTAAGATGACACCTGCTTCAATGTCTTTGATGTCTTGAGGCGACAAAAACTTCACACTAGCAAGTGTTCCAACAGGCATAAACATTGGTGTTAAAACATCACCGTGAGGTGTATGTAAGATTCCTGTTCTAGCTCCTGATTGTTTACAAACATGCGTGACTTCTAAAGTAACTGCTCTTTTTCCCTTCATACTACCTCTTTCTATGAACGACTTGCTAACTTTCTATCGGCTGGTGTTAAATATCGTTTTCTCAAACGGATTGCATCCGGTGTTACTTCTACTAGCTCGTCGTCTTTAATAAATTCAATTGCGGTTTCTAGAGTTAATACCTTATGTGGAACTAACTTCATTGCTTCATCTGCTCCAGTAGAGCGAATTGCTGTTTGCTTCTTGTTTTTGGTTGGATTGACTTCCATATCAATTTCACGAGATGATTGACCGACAATCATTCCTTCATACACTTTGGTTTGTGCTCCAATAAAGAATTGACCACGTTCTTGCAAGTTAAAGATAGAATACGTCATAGCATCTCCTGTTGCAGTAGATACCATCGATCCCACTTTTCTTTCTTCTAGATCGCCTTTGTATGGTTCGAAATCAAGAAATTGACGAACCATCGTTCCTTCACCATGCGTATCATTAATAAATTCTTGACGATAACCCAAAAGTCCTCGGGTAGGTGCATGCCACTTTTGAGTTGTCATGCTACCATGTTCTTCCATGTCAACTAGTTCCCCTTTACGAATCGAGATTTTCGAAATAACTGTTCCACTGTATTGGGTTGGAACTTCAATAATCACTTCTTCAAATGGTTCAAGTTTTTTTCCGTTTTCATCTTGTTTAAAAATTACTTGAGGTTTACTTATCGCAAGTTCATAGCCTTCACGACGCATGTTTTCAATTAAGATTGTTAAGTGTAATTCACCACGACCACTCACTTTAAAAGTATCGGTTGAATTAGTAAGTTCAACTCTTAATCCAACATTGACTTCCAGTTCTTTTTCTAAGCGTTCTTTGATATTTCGTGATGTGACATACTTACCACTTAAACCCGCAAATGGACTAGAGTTTACTAAGAAGTTCATTGATAAAGTCGGTTCTTCAATTTCAATTGGTGGTAGTGCTTCAACAAAACTAGGATGACACAAAGTATCACCTATTGAGATGTTGTTGATACCAGAGACCTGTACGATATCACCACTAAAAGCTTCCGTCACATTGACACGATTGAGTCCTTTATATACATAGAGATTCGCAATACTTGCCCGTTGTGTCTCTTGTTCATTATCAATTACAACAACTTGTTGTCCCTTTTTTAAGCTTCCTTTATACAAACGACCAATCCCAAGACGTCCAACATATTCATCGTAAGCAAGCGAAGAAATTTGTAATTGGGTTGGTTCATTATCATAGTCTGGATACACATCAACATGATTTACAATAGTTTCGAACAAGGGTAGTAAGTTGGTACTTTCATCTTCTATATTCTTCTTAACAATTCCTTCTTTCGCAATTCCATAGAGAATTGGGAAATCAAGTTGTTTATCATTAGCATCTAAGTCCATAAATAGTTCATAGACTAAGTCTACTACTTCTTCAATTCGTGCATCTTTCTTATCAATTTTATTAATCAACAATATTGGATTAATATTTTCTTGTAGAGCTTTCTTAAGAACAAAACGAGTTTGTGGCATTGGTCCTTCTGCACTATCGACTAATAAGATGACTGTATCTACTGTCTTAATAATCCGTTCTACTTCACTTGAAAAATCAGCGTGCCCAGGTGTATCGACAATGTTGATTTTGATGTCTTTGTACTGTATCGAACAGTTCTTTGAATAAATAGTTATTCCACGTTCACGTTCAATATCATCACTATCCATGATTTGATCGACATGTGTTTCGTGATCAGAAAAAATATTCGATTGATTTAAGAATGCGTCAACAAGAGTACTCTTACCTGCATCGACATGGGCAATTACTGCCAAGTTAATAATTTTTTGTTTGTTCATAAGACTCCTTTGCTTAAAAAACGTTGTCATTATATCATAGATTTCATTTCATGTTATAATGTGACAATGACAAAGAAACATTTATTTGAGTATTCAAACGATAATAAGCGCTATCACACCTATACTTATTATCTTAAACAAACATATCAACAAAAAGTTTTTCGAATTCCATTAGATGCTGGATTCACATGTCCTAACCGCGATGGTCATTGTGGATACGGGGGCTGTAGTTTTTGTAGTGTTGATGGTTCCGGTGATGCGATTATTGGTAACAATATTGAAGAGCAGATTGCTAGTGGTTTTGCTACGATGAGAAACAAATGGCCAGATGGTTTAGCATTAGCTTATTTTCAAGCGTATACAAACACCTATGCACCCTTGTCTGTATTAAAAGAACTCTATCAACCCTTTATCACAGATGATCGTTTTGTCGGGTTAGTAATCGCTACAAGAGCTGATTGTCTTGATGATGAAATCATCGACTACTTGTCTTATCTAAATCAAACAAAACCTGTATGGATAGAAATTGGACTACAATCTGTACATGAATCTACCAATAAATACATTAATCGTGGTCATGATACCCAAATAGTGATTGATGTTGTTGAAAAACTAAAAAAGAACAATCTTAAAGTGTGTTTACACATCATCAATGGCTTACCATATGAAACCAAAGAAATGATGAT
Source organism: uncultured Erysipelothrix sp. (assembly GCA_964635335.1). Taxonomy (GTDB): domain Bacteria; phylum Bacillota_I; class Bacilli_A; order Erysipelotrichales; family Erysipelotrichaceae; genus DUUI01. The sequence continues at coordinate 4,640 of CAZWPP010000016.1, forward strand.
TGAAACTGCTAAATTTTGTGCGAAATTAAAAGTAGATGGTATTAAGATTCATATGTATCACTTAATAAAAAACACATTGGAAGCCTATCGTTACTCGAAATATGCATATCCAATTCTTACTCGCGATCAATATGTCGATATAGTTGTGGATCAATTAGGATATTTACATGAAGAGTGTGTTATCATGCGCCTAACAGGTGATGGACTTATTGATGATTTAATTGAACCGCAATGGACAATTAAGAAGACCATTGTACTGAATGAAATCGATAAAAAAATGAAAAAAGACAATAGAATACAAGGAGACACGTATGAGAAACACCAATGAACTCATCCATGAGTATTTAGAAGACAATGTCAAAAACGATTGGATTTGTGTTGACATGACCTGTGGTCATGGCTATGACACTCTTGAATTAGCAAAACTCTCAAAGAAAGTCTACAGCTTTGATATTCAACAAGAAGCGATTACTTCAGCGAAAGAAAAAACTAAAGAATACGATAATATTGAATACATTTTAGACGATCACCAACATGTTAATAACTACATCGACTTTTTTATCCATTGTGCGATTTTTAATCTTGGCTATTTACCCAATGGTAACAAGAAAATAAAAACCACTTCAGATAGCACTTTAGTAGCTTTAAGCAAAATTAATCGTTGGATTCGCCTCAACGGACTATTAATAATTACTTGTTATCGCGGTCATCCTGGTGGAATTAATGAATACAATACCGTCTTAGAGTGGTTAAATCATCAATTAAACTATGAAATAACGACATTGGATTATGGAAATAAAACAGCTCCGATTGCTTTTATTTGTAAGAAGATTAGTTTTAACTCTCGTTAACAGACATGAATTGAATTAAATTCTTGTAGCTATTGCTCCTTATAGTTATCTGCATGTTATTCGAGTGGTGAATTATTATGAAATGCTCTGTTAAGTTATTCCAAAGAAAAAGAACATATCTCCATATGTTCTTCGTCTATTTACTACAAGGAAGGAAGGTATGTTGGAGCTCTCTCCAACTAACAATATTTTCTATTGTGACTACAGTATAATAACTGCGTGTGAAACCAATATGAAATAATTGTGGGAAATTGTGTGATTTACATTTCCGTTCACTTTTTTTCATTTTTCTGTAACAAACCTATCTAAAGGCACATCATATTCATCTTCAGTAAATTCTGTTTTCATGAAAGAATAAGCCATCCCTATTTTAAACATTGTCTTGTCTTTGAGATAGCGATCATAGTAACCTCCACCATAACCAATCCGATAATTTCTAGAGTTAAATGCTAGTAGTGGTACTACAATGCACTCAGGTATTACTTCTTCCATTGATATTGGTTCCATAATATTGAAGAAACCTGTTTGTAAATCCTTAAGATTCTCTAGTTTGTAAAGTTTCATCTCTTTATTAATGATTTTAGGTATCCCAATTGTTTTGTTGAGTTTAAGCATTTCAGAGATAAGAAAATAGGTATCGATTTCATCATTGAAAGACACATACAGTCCAATCGAATCAAAATCTTTTAGTATTTCAAGTGTCTGATTTTGAATTGAATCTAAAGAAAGAGCATCCTTAACGTTTGCTCTTTTTTGTATCATTTGTTGTCGAATTGATGACTTGGTCATTAACCGACAGATCCTTCCATTTCTAATTTAAGTAATTGGTTCAATTCAACCGCATACTCCATAGGTAATTCACGAGTAAATGGTTCTAAGAATCCTAAGATAATTGTTTCAGATGCTTGTTCTTCTGTTAGTCCGCGGGACATTAAATAGAAGAGTTGTTCTTCTGATATCTTCGATACTGCTGCTTCATGTTCTATGATTGATTGATTATTTTCAACAATGTTCACTGGGAGCGTATCACTTCTAGATAAGTTATCAAGGATTAATGTATCACATTCAATGTGCGATTTAGCTCCGATAGCCTTTTTCCCATGACGCACTATCCCACGGTAGTTAACTTCTCCACCGTTTCTAGAAACTGATTTAGAAATAATATTGGATTGTGTATTTGGTGCAAGGTGAATCATTTTTGCTCCTGCATCTTGGATTTGATTTTTACCAGCCACCGCAATACTGATAGTCATACCTCTTGCCCCTTCGCCAGCTAAAATACATGCTGGATACTTCATTGTTTTGTGAGCTCCAATGTTTCCATCTATCCATTCCATGACTGCGTTTTCCCATACTAAACTACGTTTTGTTACAAGGTTTAGTACGTTTGCTGACCAGTTTTGAACAGTAGAATAACGGCATTTAGCATTTTTATGAACGATAATTTCAACAACTGCAGCATGAAGAGAATCAGATTTATAGATAGGTGCTGTACACCCTTCTACATAGTGAACGTCTGCTCCTTCATCAACGATAATAAGGGTTCTTTCAAATTGTCCCATATTATCTGCATTAATGCGGAAATAAGATTGTAATGGTTTATCGAGTTTGACTCCTGGAGGAACATAGATAAATGAACCACCTGACCAGACTGCTGTATTTAATGCCGCAAATTTGTTATCTGAATATGGTACTACTGATGTAAAAAACTTCTTGAATAAATCAGGATGTTCTCTTAATGCGGAATCTGTATCTAAGAAAATTACACCTTTTTCTTCAACTTCTTCTAACATATTGTGATAGACCATTTCAGAGTCGTATTGAGTCGCAACTCCAGATAAATATTGAGCTTCAGCTTCAGGAATCCCTAACTTCTTAAAAGTATCCCTAATTTCTTCTGGAACATCTTCCCATTTCTTTTCCATCCGTTCACTTGAGCGTGAATAGTAAATGAAATCATCAAAATTGATGTCATTTAAGTCTGTTCCCCATTGTGGCATTGGTTTTTCGACAAAAGATTTGTAAGCCTTTAGTCTAAGGTCCAACATCCATTCAGGTTCATTTTTTATTGATGATATTTTGCGTACGACATCTTCGTTTATCCCTTTTCCGGTTGTAAAAACAGTTTCGATGCTATCTTTAAAACCATATTGATATTCCGTCGTCGGTAGTAAATCTTTATCTGCCATCTTAATTCTCACTTTCTGTAATAATTTCAGAAATTGCACGCCAACCAATCGTTGCGCATCCAATTCGATTTGCTTGTTTACCCACATTACTAAAAGCGATTGCTTCTTGCATCGACTCTTCATCAAAAGGTTCTAAGTTAATCATTTTGTTATACGTAGCTATTAAATCTTTTGCTTCATCAAGTGTTTTCCCCTTTAATAACTCTGTCATTATTGAGGTTGAAGCAGTCGATATAACACAAGCAACACCGTCAAAGACAACTGAATCGATAACACCATCTTTAATCTTAGCTTGGACCTTAATATCATCAATACAGGAATCAGCATTCATATGACGTTCATGATAGTGATCCTGTTCATTAAATAGTTTTTTGTTTCTTGGATGCTGATAATGATCCATGATAATTTGTCTTAAAAAGACTGGGTCTTTTGTATAATCCATGTTAACTCCTTTCTATAGGTAAATATCTATTGTTTTTTCTAAGGTCACTTCTGAAAGGACTTCGATAAATTTATCAATTTCTTCTTTGGTATTATAAAAATATAGAGAAGCTCGTAGAGTTTCATTGGTGCCAAGCACTTCAAGAAGTATCTTAGCGCAGTGGTTCCCTGCACGAACACCGATACCAAATTTCGATAAATAGGCTGCGACATCTTGAGCAAATATCCCCTTGACATTAAAAGCAGTGATTGCGGTATCAGCATTTGGATTGTAAAGAATCAGGTTGTCCATTTTCTTTAATTTTTCCATCATGTAATCGAAGAGGTCTCTTTCAACTCTTTCAACAGTTTCCATACCAATTGATTCTAAATACTCAATTGCTTTTTTGAAACCTAAAATACCTTCAATGTTCCGCGTTCCTGATTCAAATTTATCCGGAGCTTGTTTTAAAATAACATCACCACACATATTAAATCGTGAATTGGAACCCCCACCAAAGAGTACTGGATCCATACCGTTCAATTTGTCATATTTACCATAAAGAACGCCTACACCTGTTGGTCCAAGCATTTTATGAGCAGAAAAGCAGAAGAAATCGACCTCTAAATCAACAACATTGATTGGCATGTGTGCAACCGATTGGGCACCATCACAGATCATAATCGCTCCAACTTCATGAGCTAAACGACTAATTTCTTTAATAGGATTGATGTAGCCCAAGACATTGGAAACATGAGCGACAACGACTACTTTTACTTTATCATGAATGCTTTTCTTAATATCATCTAAGTGCATCTTGCCTTCATTATCCATATCTATAAATTCAACAACCGCACCTGTCTTTTTAGCAACATTGAACCAAGGAAGAATACTTGAAGCATGTTCTGCTTCAGTCGTTAAAATGACATCACCTTTTTTAAGGTTATTCAAACCATAGGATTGTGCTATTAAATTGAGAGCTTCACTAGCTCCTGAAGTAAATACTATTTCTTTTTCGCTGTTAGCCCCAATAAACTTAGCAATGTGTTTACGGGTATCATCGTATTTTTTACTAACTGTGTGACTTAGTTCGTAATCACCTCGATGGATATTGACACATTCTTTTTCATAGTAATTAACTACTTCATCAATTACACTTTGAGGTTTAAATGTTGTTGCTGCATTATCAAAATAAATAAGTGGTTGGTGTTCCATTGTTGTTTTTAACATTGGAAAATCTTCTCTTATCTTCTTTACGTCGAACATTATGCCATTACCTTTGAAACAATTCGTTCACTAAGTTGTTCTTTAATTGTTTCATCTTCAATGATGTCGATGATAGGTAATAAATAACCAAGAATCATGTGATTCAATACTTCTTGTTCTGTTAAACCTCGAGATTTCATATAATAAACTGCTATTGGATCTGGTTGCCCAACTGAAGCAGCATGGCTTGCTTCAACATCATTTTCATCAATAATTAGTTGCGGATAAACAATAGCTTTCACATCTTTAGCCATATTCATCACTCGTGTTTCTTGGTGAGTTTTAGATTGTGAATTGTGTTTTTCAATGTTTCCTAATACTTCAAATCCCAAAAAACCAGATTCCAAAACAATTCCATAATTTTTAAGCATGGCATATGTCTCTTTTGCTTTATGAACAGCAGACATTTTCCAATCCAATTTCCCAAACGCGATGCTTGCGCTTCGGACTTCAAGATGGCTTTTTCTTCCTACTAGTTCAAAGACAGTTGTTCGTTTATGATTACCATCTGAAAGTTCACCATAATTTGCGTTAAGTTGTACTTGTTCATGAAGAATAACTTTTTCTGAAATTTCTAACTGATGGTTACTCTCATTCAAATACAAAAATGAAAGGTTGCTATTTGCTTTAAACTCTAAAGTAAAATTGAAAGTCCCAAATCCTAAAATATTAAACATCAATAATCCTGTGCTGTTCTCAGGCACAACTAGATGAACGTCTAGTTGTTCATTCACAGTAAAATTGTATGTATTTTGTCCTGTTTTCGGACTTAGAATTTGTTGACTTTGATCAATATAAAAATTATTTTTTTCCATTACTGAACACTGTCCTTCACTGCACAGCTCCCTAAAGAAACAACACTTGGTCGTTCTTCATTTTTTGCGTTCACATCTATCCCAAGTTCTTCTTTAAGCCAATCATATCCTTGGGCATCGATTTTGTTGACAAGAAGACCATCTGAACTTAAAACTATTTTTCCATCAATCATGATGTGGGTATGAGTTGGTTCAATTTGTTTAAAGAATCTCTCATAGTGACTCACAATTAATGTACCCGTATTATTTTGTGTGACATTCTCATGAATAACATCAGACACTATTTTTAAAGCATCAACATCGAGTCCAGAGTCAATTTCATCGAGCATAGCGATTTTTGGTTCTAATAAAATCATTTGTAAGATTTCATTGCGCTTCTTTTCTCCCCCAGAAAAACCTTCGTTTAAGTAACGGTGAGCTAAATTAGATTTCATATCTAGTTTATTGATGGCTCCATCCATTTTTTTAACAAATTCAAACAAACCGATTGGTATTTCTCTACGTGCATTCAAAGCTGCTTTCATAAAATCAGAATTTGTTACCCCTGGAACTTCTGCTGGATATTGCATTCCTAAGAAGAGTCCAGCGCGAGAACGCTCATCAACTTCCATTTCTAAAACATTTTCTCCATCAAAAATAATTTCTCCGGAAGTGACTGTATATGTCGGATGTCCCATAATCGCTGAAAGCAATGTTGATTTACCATTTCCGTTTGGTCCCATTAACGCATGGATTTCTCCTGAGTTAATAGTTAGGTTAACACCTTTTAAGATTTCTTTTTCACCGATTGAGACATGTAAGTCTTTAATTTCTAATTTTGACATAATTTTTCCTTTCTTAAATCCTTATGAATTATAACACAAAAGAACCACTCTACTCAGAAATACACTCTTTAAAAATAGTTTTTAAGGAAACTTTAAGTCTTATCTGCTTTAATTATTTTATGAATTAACGTATAATGTTTATTCGTACAACAATGAAGGAGATTATTAATGACAAATTTTATTAAAAAGTATTGGTTTGTACTTTTATGTAGCGTATTCTTCTTGGTTTTCTTAGGAGCTTACATTTCTAATAACCAACAAGATGTCGTAAAAGCGAAACAGGCTGATGGAAAAGATCTAGTGTTTTCAATTGCTGAAAAGAATTATACCGCAGATGAACTCTACGAAGTTTTAGCTCCAACTATGGAAAATCCATTAGCAATTATGAAGTTTGAAAGACTGGTTATGGAAGCTGCTTTTGAATTTACTGAAGATCAAAAAACAGATGCTAAACTGACTTCTCAACAATTTATCCAAAGCAATAGAGCTCAATATGGCCAAGAAGTTGCCGACAGAGAATTAACAAAGATTGCGAAGGCAATGGGTTACGATTCAATTGACCAATTTGAAGAGTATTTCTTAATCGTAGCTGCTCAACAACAAATGATGCTTGATAACATTAAGCAAAACATGACTACAACTTATGATGTCTGGGCAGCTAAATATAAACCACGTTTAGTTTCTCATATCCTTATAAAGGCTGCGGATCCTAAAAACCCAACACAAGAAGTAAAAGATAAAATGGCTAAAGTAACTGAAGCACTCAAAACAAAAGAATTCAGTGCTGTAGCTAAAGAATTTTCAGAAGATAGTTCAGCAACTAATGGAGGTTTCTTAGGAGAAATAGTAACTACTGAAACTCAATTTGTTGAACCTTTCTTAAAAGCTGCACTTGCTCTTGAAAGTGGAAAAACTACATCTGATTGGGTAGAAACTGAATATGGTTTCCATATGATTCGTAATGATGGTTCAACTAGTGAAGACATTCTGAAACAAAGTGATTTCATATCGAAGTATACTGAAGCAAATCCTACTTTTAGAGGAGAACTGATGTTAAAACTCGCTGAAAAAGCAAATGTTGATTATTCAAAGAATCCTGAATTTGAAACTGTTATTAAGGAGCAATATGGAATAATTAAAGGAGAACAAAAATAATGAAAAAAGGTTTATTAATTATATTTACAGCCTTACTACTTATTGGTTGTACTCGAAATGCAGAAACACAAATTTCTAAAAAAGATGATGTAATTGTAATTGTTAATGGCAAATCTATTACCAAGGGAGATGTATACACGATGATGTCTCACCAAGATATCTCTACTGACATTGTCAATGTTGCCAAAGATTATTTAATTGATTCAAAAGTTGAAGAAACTGAAGAACTAAAGAAAGAGGCTCAAAAATTCTTGTCTGAACAAAAAACTCTACTTGGTGAATTCTTTAAAACGTATTACGGTGAGTTAACGGATGATGAATTACTTAAAGAATATTTTATACCTGCTCAAAAACAAGTTCAATTAATGAAAACTTATTTCGATGCAAACAAGGAAGCTATTTTAGAAGCTAACAAACCATTAAAATATTTAGAACTTACATTTGACACTCAAGAAAAAGCTGAACAAGCTCTTACACGGATTAAAGCAAATGAGGACATTAAAAAAGTTGTTGAAGAATTAGGAACCAAAGGTGCTAACAATCAACTTGAAGCAGCTGTTGGATCGACATCAACGATCCCTGCTATCGTTTCAGACTACTTGAAATCAGATGAAGCTAAACAATTAACTTGGATTAAAACACCTCTTAAAGATACAACAACTCAAAAGTACCTACTTATCAAAACTGTTGAATTAGATTCGACGAAATTAGCTGATGAGTATCGTGAAGTGTTTGCGAGTGAAGCAGCGAACATTGATAAAGTCTTTACTGAAGAATTTAAGAAAGCTGATTTTAAAGTTTATGATCAAGCAATTTATGATTCTATCAACCAAAACCAAAAGCTAGTTAACTTCAAACCAAATAATTAAGATGACGATTTTCGAGAAGATTATTAATCAAGAGATTCCTGCTTATGTTGTCTATGAAGATGAACATGTTCTAGCTATTCTTGACCATGCACAACAAACCAAAGGTCATACATTAGTGATGCCTAAGAAGCATTATGTTAATGTTTTGGATACACCGACTGAAGACTATCTAGAAGTAATGAAAGTTGCTCAAGAGCTAGCAATACAAATTAAAGATAAACTTCAAGCGAGTGGTATAAATCTACTTACCAACGCCAATGAAGTGGCGGGACAAAGTGTTATGCATTTCCATGTTCATATTCTACCTCGCTATGATGACAATGACACACTGTCTATTAGTGGGCCAGGTCATCCTGAGATTGATAAACAACAGGTTCTTGAACAAATTAAACAGTAACAAAACAAAGAGTTGTAAAGCTATAGATAATTTGAAAGTTATCTATGAGTGTTGCAACTCTTTTTTTGATTGGATTCATAAAAAAATAGCACTACAAAGTGCTACTCTTCAATCTCTTCTTGATGTTTATAGATAGAGCGTCCTTCTAAAGAAAAGACACGGGATGAAAACTCCCCTTTATCAACTGTTTGTAAATGTTTTTCAAACATTGTCATTCGAGCTGACAAATTATCAATTAAGTTCAGGGCTTCAGCTTCTGCTATCATTGGTAAAACAGGAGATCCATACTCATATTGACCATGATGACTCAAAATCATATGGCGTAAAAGTAATGTTTCTTCAGTATCTTCGAGATGATGACTTTTTGCGATCTCATAGAGTTTTGCTTGAGCAATCGATATATGACCAATTAGTTTTCCAACTGTTGAGTATTCAACAATCATTGGACCCTTATACTCATCAATTTTCCCCATGTCGTGTAGCAGAATCCCACTTATTAGTAAGTCTTTATCTAAATATGGATATTGTTTACAAACAAAAGTAGCTAAATCTAACATTTCTAAGGTGTGAGTAGCTAACCCTCCAATAAATTCATGGTGGTTTTTAGCTGCTGCAGGATACGTATAGTAATCACTGCCAACTAGCTCAAAATAACTCTTGACTAGTTTAGCTAATACATCATTTGAAATTGAGTTAATATACTCATTCGTTTTCTCTATCAATACATCTTTTGAAATCGAAGATGTAATCACAAAATCACTAAGTTGATAATTCTTTGGGTTCACAATTTCAATTGACTGCAACTTTAACTGCAGTGATGTTTTATACTTGATAACATCAGCTTCAACTTCAACAATATGACCTACCTTAAGTTTTTTAGCTAATTCATCTTTAACATCCCATAGTTTTCCTTCAATCGTTCCACTATTGTCTTGTAATGTCAAAGATAAATACGCCTGTCCACTGTTCGATGTTCCATTGACTAACCCAACTACAAATAGTGGTTGTTTAATGCGATCACGTTCTTTAAACTCATTTATCTTCATTGGCTCTTCTTCCCTCTAATACTTTCTGAATGGTACTGTTTTGATATCCTTTTTGATAAAGTTTATTTTTTATCAGATACTCATCCGCTGTATTTTTATATAACTTATTGGCATCTACTTTACAACTATCAAATTCATCATAGTCTATTATATCATCTGTAACGCTACTTGTTACCTGAGACATTGAAAAACCTTTACGAATAAACTTGTCTTGTATCTTCTTAATAACTTGTTTCTTAGAACCATGATAAACATGAACATCAATGGACTTAATTAACTGACTCAAATCAGATAGTGACTTCTCAGCCACATCATCCACGTAAGTATCTACCAATTTACTATCAAACTGATAACTTTCTAGGCTTTTCTCAATGCGATGTTTCCCATACCCCTTCGCTCGTAACCTTAAGACAACTTCATAAATAAGTCGTTGATCATCCAAAAATTTTCGTTCAACAAGCAAATTGATGACTTCATCAATTACCTGAACGTTATCACTCTTTTCATTCAAATAATTCTTCATCTGACAAACCGATAGATCTTTTCTGGTAAGTTTATTAAGTGCTAGTGAATATAGTTTTTTGAGTTCATCCCTCATTAGCAATAGCCCTCACGTACAACTCTTCAATAGCTTTCACAAAGTATTCTTTATCGAATGGTTTTACTTGTTGGACTGCTCGCATCTTCATGATACTTAGTTCATCATCACTCATGCTATTAAGTTTTCTAATCAATAGTTCTAGCTCAATGGAACCTTTAAACAAGAAACCAGTCTCACCACTAATGACTAATTCCTCAAGGACTGCAGGATCACTACCTAAAACAGGACAACCACTAGCCATCGCTTCAATAAATGTTAAGCCTTGTGTTTCTGTCATAGATGCGGATACAAAGGCATCCGCAAGCTGATAATAATAAGGAACCTCACTATTTGGCACTTTATCTGTCAATATAATTTGTTGTTGAACACCTTTATCAACAATTAAATCTTGATATGACTTAAGTTGAGGTCCCCCACCAACAATTAATAGTTTAACATTGATGTCACTTAAATTAACAAAAGCATCAATTAGTATATCTATTCCTTTTTCCTCTCCAATTCGACCAACAAAAATTAAAACTAACTGATCATCATTCAATTTGTATTTTTTTTGAATTTCTAGTCGTTTCGTATGACCTTCTTCTGTGCTTCTAAAACGATTTAAATCTAATCCTGTAGGAATTACTTTGATCGCTTGTTTGACACCATAACCTACTAATAGTTCTTTAGTTTTTAATGAAGGCGTCACAACGAATCGTGCGGGTTTACAAAGGCTTTTAGAAAGAATCGCTACTAGATTCTTAGATCCTTTTTCAATCGTTTTCATGTGCATAGGGTTGATATAATGGGTGTAATCCTCCCATGTTGTGTGATAGGTATAAACAAGTGGAATATTGAGTTTCTTTGCCATTCGTCTTGCTAATAAACCAATTCCGAACTCAGTTTGAACATGAATAATATCCAATTTCATCGACTCGATGATTTTTTCTGCTCGAAGGTTGTAAGGTATTGACATCTTATTGTTAAATGTCCACTTTAGCTCTACTCCCGGTAATAACAAAAGATGATCACTGTGTTCCAGTTCGAATAACTTATTGTGATTTGCTACAACAAAAACTTCGTGGCCTCTTTCAATTAAACCTAATCGTAACGTTTCAAGCGAAGTTACAACGCCATTAATATCTGGAAAATATGTGTCTGAAAATATTCCGATGCGCATATTATTTCTCCCTTTCATTTATTTTAAATTTTCTTACGCCAATAAAGACTATCGCACCTACAATTACAATAAAATAATAAGTAACAAATCTCCATATGACAAGTACTCCTAAAGTCATATGTAAGAATATGTTCTCAAACATGCTTTTAAACACAACTTCAGTTCCTCCTGTTGCTCCAGGTGAAGGAAAGAATGCATTAAGTTGCGCTGTAAATGCAGATAAAGCAATAATATCAATCAACTGCTTGAATTCCAAGTGAATACCAAGGGCAACTGCTATGAAATATGGTAATGAATGAGTAATCATTAAACGCATAAAATTTGAAATAACTCCAATACCGAGTGCTTTTCTATTGTTTGATAAAACTGAAGTCGCAAGTCGAAACTTTTCAATTTGATCATTCATATTGTGAATCGCTTGTTGTTTGTCTTTTACAATCTTGAATCGATGAAAGACGTTAATAAGTTTAGTAGTTACAAAATTATGTGCTCTATTACTTTTAGCGATTAAGACAAGAGCTAATAAAATAAATGAGTTAACTAAAAAACCGAGGATTACTAACCAAAACCAATTAGATACTGATGTAAATTTTGAAAAACGTAGTAGTATCAAGCTTAATATTGTAACAATCATGGTCGCTTGATACACAATAAAATCAATAAACAGGATACTTACAGCATCTGCTGATTCAGTATCATATTTTCTAAATACATAAAACTGAAATACTTGGGTACCACTTCCAAAGGGCATTATTCCCCCTGCCATTGCTCCAATAAAACAAGCTTCTGACCCAGCTTTAATCGTAAATTTTGGATTAAACAATTTGGCATAAGCACTTAAAGCAACACCACCCATCACAACACTGAGTAGTCCTAAGAGAATACACAGTATAATTAAATATGGATTTGCTTGTTGAAAAGCCGAAATTATATCGTTCATATTAGGAGCTAGTAAGAGTATATATACCAAGTAAGTAATGACAATTACTATCAGAATATTGAACAAAGGATTATTGATAATCTTCTTAATCTTTGCCATAAAATCTCCTAACTAGTAATAGTATATATAAAATAATGTTTTTTTTCAATTAGACAGTGCCATCAACTCATAAAAAAAGGTCACATCTCTGTGACCTTCCTGATTATTGTGATAGCTTAACCAGTTGAGTATAACGACGTTCAGCATCTTTTGCTGATCTTTGTAGTAACTCATCTGCATTTTGTGGGTTAATTGCATGTAATTGGTTGTAACGACGGTTAGTAAGAACAAAGTCCTTGTATTTACTAAAGTCAGGTGCTTTAGAGTCAATTGTCAATGGTTTCTCTGGATTCATTGGGTTGTAGCGATAGAGTGTCCAATATCCACAAGCAACAGCTTCTTTTTGTTGGATTTGGTGATTACTCAATCCACCCTTAACACCGTGTTC
>CAZWPP010000017.1:0-7117 GCA_964635335.1 uncultured Erysipelothrix sp.
TTCAACACAACCCGAATAACAAGGTTCTTATCACTTCTCTTGAAAAAGCATCCTTAGGCATTCAAGAAAAGACAGGAACGATTATTCGAAATCGTTAACCGACTACTACCCTTTCAATAACCAGCGTTTTAAAATGCTGGTTTTTTATATCATCAAAAAAGACTTAGGAATAACAAACCCCTAAGTCTCTTAATTTGATTACAAGTACTTTTTAGTTACAATTAAAATACACAAAACACATGCGATCTAGTCCGTTTAAATCTTTTTCAAAGCGAATAGTCGCTTCTGGAAATCTTTTCTTAATCTCAACTGTTAAATTTTCTCTTTGATTGAATCCCATCTCAAAAGCAATCATGCTTTTTTCATTTAGTATTCTTGGTGCTTCATCCAACAATTGACGATAGAAATCAAGACCATCTTCACCACCAAAAAGAGCGACATGGGGTTCATATTCTAAGACAGATGTTTGAACTTCTTCACTAAATAAGATATAGGGCGGATTACAAACCAATACATCACATTTTATATTTCTCTCAATGAATGGTTGTGCCATATCCCCAACAAGAAAATTTACATTAGCCTCTAAGTTACTTGCATTTTTCTTTGCTGTTTCAATTGCATCCACAGAAATATCACTACAAAGAACAGTGCTATTTGGTAGCTCTAGTTTAAGAGTTATCCCTAAGTTCCCACTTCCTGTTGCGACATCAAAGATGACACAAGAATCACTAAAATATTCGTCAATGTCCGCTAAAACATGTCCTACGAGTTCTTCTGTTTCTTCTCGCGGAATCAGGACACTAGAATCGGTAATGAATCGTCTACCAAAAAACCACTCAAAACCTAAGACATATGCCATTGGTTCATTGAGTAGTAAACGATCAATGTTATTTGCGTATTCAGTAGCAAACGATTGACTCATTTCAGTGTCTTTATCCATGTATAAATTGATACCTTTTAGTTCACACATTTCTAGCATCAACCTAAAAGCAAAGCCATCATGAATATTGTTTTCTGATAACTTTTTCTGACTTATAGTCAGTAATTGTTGATAAGTCACTAGTTACCTGCCAACTTTTGTTTTTGATCTTCAGCAATTAATGCATCAATGACATCGCCTAGTTTCCCATCCATAATTCTATCAAGTTGGTTGATAGTTAATCCGATGCGATGATCACTCACTCTGTTTTGTGGATAGTTATACGTTCTTATCTTTTCTGAACGATCACCAGTTCCAATTTTTGTTTTACGAATAACCCCTTTTTCTTCTAGTTGTCTGCGTTCCATTTCTTCATAGACTCTAGAACGAATGAGTTTAATCGCTGTTGCTCTATTTGCGTGTTGAGAACGTCCATCTTGACAGTTCACTGAGATACCGGTTGGAGTATGGGTTACCCGAACTGCTGATGCAGTCTTGTTGACGTGTTGTCCACCAGCTCCTGAAGCATGGTGAATATCAAAAACTAAATCATCAGGATTTAGATCAAAATCAGTGTCTTCAATTTCAGGCAAAACAAGGACGGTAGCAGTTGACGTATGAACTCTACCTTGTGTTTCTGTTTTAGGGACCCGTTGAACTCGATGTGCTCCGGATTCAAATTTAAGATGACCATAAGGATCTTCGCCACCTTTAACTTCAAAAATGATCCGAGTATAACCACCCGCTTCAGCATCACTAGCATCCATTACTTCAATTTTAAAGCCATTGTTTTCGCAATAACGTGCATACATTCGATACAAATCACCAGCAAAGATGTTTCCTTCATCTCCTCCAGCTGCTCCACGGATTTCAACAATCGCATTCTTTTCATCATCAGGATCAACCGGAATTAAAAGAACTTCTAATTTTTCAACAAGCTTTTCTTTTTGTTCTTCAAGCTCTTCAATTTCCATTTCTGCCATTTCAACAATTTCTTTATCATCAAGATTCAGTGCCTCATTTGCTTGTTTTAAATGTTCAATCACTTCTAACAATTGACGATATGGAACTAATACTTTTTGTAAACCAGATTGTTCTTTTGCCAGTTTTCCCATTTCTTTGGGTTGGCTTAAAATTTCAGAACTCATCAATAGTTCATTTAATTCTTCATCACGTCTAGCCATTTCAGCTAGTCTATTTAACATTACATCCATTAATTCTCTTCCTTACTACCATATTTTGGTTTTCCACTGATATGGTGACAGTGGCGGCATCTCGCTTCATAAGACTCAGAAGCTCCTACCAAAATCGTTTGATCGCTGTATTTAGCAGGTTTACCATTTACTAATCGTTGTGTTCTCGTAGCAGGTGATCCACATTGGGTACACACAGCTGTCAACTTAGTCACAAATTCCGAGGTTGTCATTAACGCTGGCATAACACCAAAAGGTTCCCCTCTAAAATCCATATCGAGACCAGCAACCATGACACGCTTTCCTTGATCGGCTACTTCATTAATTAACATAATAATGTCGTTATCAAAAAATTGAACTTCATCAATTGCGATAACTTCTATTTCAGGATGATTCTCTAGATAACTGTAGATTTCTGTCGAATCTTTTACATTCACAGATGCAGCATGACTTCCCGCGTGAGAGACGACTTCATTTTCACTATATCGATTGTCAATGACTGGTTTAAAAACAACAACATCTTTTTTCGCAAACTCTAATGTCTTTATACGACGGATTAACTCTTCGGTCTTGCCCGCAAACATACATCCTGTAATTACTTCAACGTAACCAGGACGATATTGATGATACATCATAAATTTCTACCTCGCCATTCTATTTTACACTAAAGTGGCCAATTGTTTAAGACATAAGCAGAAAAAACTGCTATCGATTGATAACAGTTACTTTCGAGCTTGAGATTGAGACATTCTATATTTTCTTACAATGAAACTAATACTAGTAAAGAAAACAATAAATCCAATCATGATTAGAATATTATAGTAATACGAACTGTTTATACTACTTGTCGCAATATATTCATTATTTTTAACAAACCAATAACTCGGAAACACTTTTGATACTGTAAGAACTTGATTACTCAATAATTCTTGAGGAACAAAAGAGCCAGCCAGAAACGATGAACCCAGAGATAAAACAGTTGCTAAACTACCAATTACGCGACGATTAGTTACCACAGTAACTAAGAAGTTAGCCATCGCAACCACTGATATTGTAAAAACGAAACTATTTACTAAGTATTGAGGACTATTCATAATCTTATAACCAAACACTTCAAATACTATTGCAGTTACCATAAAAAGTAACCAAATACTTATTCCTAGTGTGATGTGACCTAATGCCATTTGAAGTTGATAACTCGATTGAGACATTGATGAAACTTCCTGTCTCATTTTAATTGTTTTTTCTTGATAGGCACTTGTAATTAAACTAACAATCAGGATAATTATTGCCATGATTGGGTAGTTTAGACCATTAAAGAAATATTTCGCATTTTCTTTTAACGAATCGACACGAACATTATTATCAATAAAATTAACTGAAGTTTCTTGACTTAAAATACTCAATGTTTCATCTATCACTTCTGAATTCACTTGATCAAAACTATTAATTACACTAAGATATCGAGTAATTAATGTTTTAACATAATCTCCTTTAGCTTCTCCAGTTGTTTTGACATCAAATTTATCACTAATCAGAGATGGAATCGTAACTATCGCATCAATGTTTCTATAGAATAATTCATCATCCACATTACGTGTGATATCAACAATCTCGGTTTTCATATCAAGATAACGAACTAACCCATCACTGATTTGATCAGAAGACAAATTGGTTAGATGAATCTTAGGTTGTAGTTCTGTGTATTGTGTCACAGGTGATTGCATCGAAAGAACATTAAAACTCGCAATAACTAGAAAAATTACAGCATATAAGATGATACTTCCTTTGTTAGCTTTAACTAGCTTAAAGTAATTCTTAAAGAGCATCATATTGTTTCCTCCTAGTAAAGAAGATACTCAATGATAAAAACACTAGAGTAATTAGTAATAACATTCCTAAACTCATGTAGTATCGCTCTAAGGTAGGGTAATAATATATTCCATACAATGAATCGGTGATTAGCGCAACTGGATTTAACCAATTAATTATTGGAGCACTCGTTTGAATAATGTGTTTTAGGTCAACAACCATCATTCCTGCTAAAAATGACCACAACATTGTTACTCCTATGCCTATACCATCTTTTGCGTTTATACTCATGGTGTTACTACTAGCTATCAGTGTTCCAAAAGAAACCCCTGTGGTTACTCCAACAAAAACAAGAATTAGAATATAGATTAATTTATCTGTGAAATTAACTTGTAAGCCAATAACTAAAAAAGTAAGCAATAAGACAACTTGAAGAAATGAGAGTATGACGGAAGCGACAAAACCACTTAAGAGATAAGTTGATTTCTTAACACCTGATACTTGTATTCGCTGACCTTTCGTACTCAGATTTGCTTCGGCTTGATTGACAAACAAGGCTCCCCACAAATAACTATATAAACATTGCATCCCAATCAATGTATAAAAATACATGACAGAAACATCAAAGTGATCGTTATTTTGTGTAGCAAACACATCCATTTCCGAATTCAATCGGTCTATTAATTGATTAACATTTGTCGTTGGGTCTTTTTGTAACCGGCTAACAATTAATTTGTTGTTTTGTTGATAGCTATTTATTACTGAGGTAATAATCGTTTGTTTGATCCCTTTGTCTTTTACCAACACATTAAAAGTTGAGGAACTAACATCAATGATTGCATCAACTTTCCCTTCATTTAGTAACTGTTTTGAATCACCAGATACTATATTGAATAATTTCTTGCCATCCACTTCAAGCTCTTTGAGAGTTTTATCAAACTGTTCAAACTCCTTTACACTTTGTTCTTGATTCAGGTATGCTAGATTCATTGTATCGAGTCTGTAACTATAACCAATATCTCCTAAAGCCACTTTAAATAATATTGCTAGACCAATAGTAAAAATACTCGTCCAAAAAAGAGCTGTTTTGTCTCTAGTAAAGATTCTTAATTGCTGAACAACAAGTTTCAGAAACATACTAGTCCCTCAATTCTTTTCCTGTTAGTTCCAAGAAAACATCATTTAATGTTGGTCTTACTGAGTACAATGAATGGTATCGATATCCTTCTTGGTTTAGAACATTGACTAAATTAATTAGGTTATTTTCTCCTTTACTGAAAACAACTTCTACTTGATTGCTATTCACTTTGAGTTGTTCAATATTTGGTAGCATTTGGAACTTACTAGATAAATCTGGTCGGATATCTTCAACACTAACATTGACTTTTTCTTCCATAGTAATCAGACTTAAAAGTTCTTCTTTTGTTCCTTCTGCTATTTTCTTGCCTTTATCAATAATCACTATTTGGTCACATAGCTGTTCTACTTCATCCATGTAATGGGATGTATAAATAATCGTTGCCCCTTGTTGATTTAGTTTCTTTATTCCTTCAAGAATACTATTCCTAGATTGAGGATCAACACCAACAGTTGGCTCATCAAAAATAATTAACTCTGGTTGATGAGCAATTCCACACGCAATGTTGAGTCGCCGTAGCAAGCCACCGGACAATTCTTTCGGTTTGTGTTTTCTAAAATCATTTAAACTAACCAGTGAGATGGCTTTTTCTGTTAGTTCTTTGACTTGTTCTTTATCATGAATATAAAGCCCACAGAAATAGCGAATATTTTCTTGAACATTTAATTCTTCAAATACCGCAACATCTTGAAAGACAACTCCAATTCTTCGTTTTAAATCATATGCAGTCGGAGATATAGTATGTCCAAAAATTTTAATATCTCCTTGCTGATAATTCAAAAGAGATAGTATACAGCTAATAGTAGTTGATTTCCCACTTCCGTTTGGTCCAAGAAGTCCTACTATACTTCCTTTTTGTACATAGAAACTTAACTCATCCACAGCTTTAAAGTCCCCATAATACTTCACTAAGTTATTGACTATTAATATGTTCTCCATATATCTTTCACCTCAAAATCATTATACACTCATTAACAAATTATTGATTGAAAGTTTACAATAATTGACAATAGACTCTTCAACAATCGTTATGAAAATAATTGAATGCACATAATTTAGGAAAAGTAATCCCTACCTTTCATTGGGTGTATATTTCGATTTTTTGTTCCTTGTTAACTTCAGTGCACCTCTTTTCTTGTATCCAAGATTAGGGGTTCACTTCATTCTGTTGCTTTGTTTAGCTAATTGCATAAAAAAGACTATCAACAATAATTTGTTAATAGTCTTGATCATCATTTCTGATTTTTTACTTCATTCCGTATTTCTTATTGAACTTCTCAATACGTCCTTGTGCTGAGGCAAAACGTTGTTTACCTGTATAGAATGGATGACAATTTGAGCAAGTATCTACTTTAATTTCTTTTGCTGTAGATCCAACTTGAAATTCATTTCCACAAGATGTGCACACGACTTGTACTAAGTTATATTCTGGTTGAATATCTTTTTTCATGTTTCTTCTCCTTCCGCTCTGATTACTTAATAATCAAAGTAAGTTCATTCGCTATGAAATAATACCACACAGGCACATTTCATGCAAGTGCCAACACTCTTGTTTTTACGCTTTAGTCATTTATGTTTGTCTAAATAAAAAGAAATGGGTATGAACGATCACTGTTCAGTTAGTGAACTTCCTTGTGAGAGATTCTAAGAATACAAATCAGGTGTCATACAACTCATTAAGTTAAGTGAAATTTATTTAGCAATATTTTGTGAATGTATTTTGAGGAATAATACGACAGTAACGATAGAACCGAAAACAATGCTAATCCACTTTTCTCATCGCGAACTTCTTCAGATAAAATAAAAATTAGAACTGCAAAATGAACTGCCATAATTACTATATAAAGAATTGAACTGATAGTTTTTTTATCGATTTTAATCATTGTTGTTCTCCTTTATCATTTTTAGCAAACCTTTTCATATATATTTATAGGCAGAGGCATCACTAGTATCTGAGTAATACTCTTCTTCTGTCACTATCCGAACATTTTTTATTTCTTCGTTTGGTTAATTATAACATAATATTAATTTAATGAAACCCTTGTTTTCTAATAG
>CAZWPP010000017.1:7217-16068 GCA_964635335.1 uncultured Erysipelothrix sp.
CGTTTGGTTAATTATAACATAATATTAATTTAATGAAACCCTTGTTTTCTAATAGCATTTTTGTGAAGTAAGTTTGTAGCTAACTATAGTCTAAGCAAATTTAAAGAGTCACCTCTTTTTGATTTAACATTTCAGAAGCAACTCTCTTTTATTACTAATTTTACACATTTGTGTATTTATTTTTTCAACCTGCACACATTAATGCACAGTATATTAGTCTTTCTTCTCAATAGCTCTCCAAATATTGGCACCTATCGCCCTGAGTTTCTCATCAATATTGTCATAGCCACGATCAATGTGATAAATATCTTGAATAGTAGTTACCCCTTTGGCGATTAATCCCGCAACAATAAGACTTGCTCCACAACGAAGATCCGTTGCTGTAACATAATCACCATACAGCGGAGTAGGTCCCTCAATCGTTGCTTGAGCAGGTGACAATTGAATATCTGCACCCATCCTTTGTAACTCTAAACAATGTTTAAAGCGCTCTGTATAGATGTTTTCACGCACAATTGACGTTCCTTCAGCTTGTGTTAAAAGT
Source organism: uncultured Erysipelothrix sp. (assembly GCA_964635335.1). GTDB lineage: Bacteria > Bacillota_I > Bacilli_A > Erysipelotrichales > Erysipelotrichaceae > DUUI01. The sequence goes on from CAZWPP010000017.1 coordinate 7,762, forward strand.
GTCGTTAATGGTTGTTGTAAGTCCGTCGCAAATCCAGGGTAAGGTTGAGTATTTATATCAACGCTGTTTAGTTTCTCTGCACGCGAAACTTTGATAGTATCAATTCCGACATCCATCTTCACTCCCATTTCTTGTAATTTTGAAATAAGAGACTCTAAATGATGAGGAATAATGTTTTCAATAGTCACTTCCTTAGCCATCGCTGAAGCAAGAATTAAGTAGGTTCCCGCAACGATACGATCAGGAATAATCTCATGGGTACAACCAACTAAACACTCAACACCTTCAATTGTAATTACCGAAGTTCCTGCTCCCTTAATGTTCGCACCCATCTTGTTCAACATGGTTGCCACGTCAATAATCTCAGGCTCTTTTGCTGCATTCTCAATCACTGTTTTGCCTTTAGCATAGACCGCCGCAAACATAATGTTGATAGTTGCTCCAACACTCGCAAAGTCTAAATAGATTTTGCTACCAATTAGTTCTTTCGCTTCAATAACATAAGACCCTTGTTCATATGTAATAGTAGCACCTAATGCTTCAAATCCTTTTAAATGAAGGTCTATCGGACGAGGTCCTAAATAACATCCACCTGGCATCTTCATTTGAACTCGTTTATATTTTCCCAACAGTGCACCCATAAAATAATAAGAAGCACGAAGTTTTGTTACTGCTTTACTTTCAAGAGGGATATTGACCATATCATCAGTGACAATTGATATAGAATCCTTCCCATCATAATCAACTTTCACATTAAGTTCTTTTAATAAATTTATCAAATTTTCAACATCATCAATTTCAGGAACTCCATAAATCTTAATTTCGCCACTACAGGCTAAGACAGCAGCAGGAATCAATGCAACAGTCGCATTTTTTGAGCCACTCACACTAATTGTGCCGTTTAACTCATGTCCTCCCTCAATCTTTATTACATCCATCATAATAATCACCTATTTTCTACACAATTATTATACATGAATCCTCTCTTGAATTAAACGCTTAACCACAAAGCAATAACAAACAGGTTTCCCCTTTAAACCAAAATCATATATAATAAACCCGAAAGGATCCTCTATGAAAAAACTTAGAATTCTCGCAACTACCGATATTCACGGTACAATACTCTCTCATAGCTACCTAAACAATAAAGAGACAAACTCTAGTTTATCTCGAATCAGCACCGCAATTAAACATTACCGAAACGATGAATTAATACTGATAGACAATGGTGACGTCTTACAAGGAAGTCCTTTAGTAGCTTACAACAATCGCTACCAACACTTCTCACTGTTCGCCAAGGCAATGAATGCTTTGAACTACAATTACTATACTCTTGGAAATCATGATTTTAACTATGGCATCGATGTTCTCTCGCGCTTTATCTCAGAAAACAACGCTGAAGGTCTTACCCAAAACATTCTAATTCACAATCAACCAATCGGTTCATCAAGAATCTACACTTCAGAAGAAGGTCATACTATTGCCTTCATTGGAGCAGTTACCGATTATCTTCCTAACTGGGAACAACCAAAGAACTTAGAAAACATCACAATTTTCGATGTCAAAGATACTATTCAAAAACAGGTAGAATTACTGAGACATGAAGTAGATACAGTTGTAGTTTGTTATCATGGTGGTTTCGAAAGAGATTTAGAAACCGGTGAACTTCAAGAGCATACTAAAGAAAACGTAGGCTATGAACTAACCACTATCCCTGGCATAGATGTTTTAATAACCGGACACCAACACCGAAGTCTTGTCACTTCTATTAATGATGTTTTGTGTGTTCAATGTACCTTTAACGCTCAAGAATTTATGATTTTAGAACTGGAAAAAAAGGGGTGGAGTGCTCGATTAGAACAAGTCAGCAATTACGAAATTGACCATACCTTTGAAGCACTTTTTCAAAAAGATGAAGCATTAGTCCAAGAATGGTTAGACACAGAAATAGGTCATGGCCCTGATATGATAATTGATGATGTTTTTAAAGCTCAACTCACAAAACCGATGTTTACAAGTTTTGTTAATCAAGTAGCCATCGATTATTTTAAAGCAGATTTTGCCTTTAGTTCTCTTTTCAATCAGTCACCGGGACTAAAACAACACATTACAATGAGAGATTTAATTGCCTCATATCCATATCCAAACACTTTTGTTTTAATCGAAATCACCAAAGAATTGCTTCTTGAATACTTAGAGAAAAATGCGACATATTTCGAACTTCATGGTGATTTGGTTACAATTACTCCTGAGTTTGTTTCACCAAAACTTGAAATGTACAATTACGACATGGGCGATGGTTTAAGCTATCAAATTGATCTCACAAAACCAAAAGGACAACGTATAACCTTCCTAGAGATTAGTGATAAAGAAACATATACGATGGTTATTAATAACTATCGTGCTTCTGGTGGAGGCAAATTCTTTATGATTAAAGATGCCAGAAAAATAAAAGAAGACCCAAATGAGGTGATTGATCTTCTTTATGACTATATTTACAACAACTCTCCATTACAGGTAAATCATTCGAACAACATAATTCTTAAAACAAAGTAATTAGATTTCAAAATCCTTTAAAAGTTCAAAATCCTTTGAGCTTTTTTTTCTTATATACCCATCCTCTTCAAATTGTGTTAAAAGACGAGAAATACTTTCCGGGGAAGTCCCTAAATACGATGCTAAGTTCTTTTTTGTCATCGTAAGTCTTCCCTGTGTATCACTTAAATACTTTGCGAGTCTCTCACTAACCTGTAAAGTAGAATTTGTCAGTGCTTGTGATTGAGATTGTTGAAGTCGATTCGATAATTCTTCTAAAATTTGTAAAGAAATCGATGGATACTTTATAAGTAATTTTTGAAAATTGTTATAGCTAATGGTACACATTTCAGTATCCCTAGTTGCGACAGCATAGTTTACATGTTCAGTTTTAGTGATAATAGAAAGCTCTCCAACAAAATCTCCTTCTTTTAATATTGAGATTAACATTTCTTTTCCATTTTCATTTAAATTACTAACATGGATTTCTCCAGATGCAATAATATATAACATGTCCGAAGCATCACCTTGTTGGAAAAGGTATTCATTCTTTTTTAATCGTTTATGAATAGCTACTTCCAAAATTTCATCCAAAGCTTGTTGATCAAGATGATTAAATATTGGGACAAGTTTTACACATGATTGATGTTCCATAAACCATCCTCCTTATCTTTGATAATACACTACTTTTTGATTATTTCCTATGATAATGAGTTTGCTCCTATGCAACTGTTACAAGGTTCTTACCACTATTCTTTGACTGATACAAAGCAGCATCTGCTTTTTTTAAGATAGTATCAATGGTGTCGGTAGAGTCAAACACATAAACACCAATGGATACTGTGATATTTACTACTTTACCTTGATCGTTAATATACTCTTCCTGAGCTATTGTGTTACGTATTCGATTAGCAATGATCAAAGATCGTTCAACATCGGTATCTACAATTAAGACTGAAAACTCTTCACCCCCGACACGCCCATAAACATCGTTTTGTCGTAATAATCCACCCAAACTTTTTGCAATTTTCTTTAAGACATCATTCGCAAATGTGTGTCCATGAGTGTCATTCACAGCTTTGAAATTGTCAATATCAAATATAAGGTACGCATTCTTTTGATTAGCAGACCACTGTGTGTTCATTATTTCTGAAAAGCGTTCCATAAAGTATCCATAATTATATATACCCGTTAATCCATCAAAAAGTGCTCGCTTTTTAAGATTTTGTTGAACCATCTTGGTTTGTGTCATATCCTCTTTCATAGATAAAAAAGATAATATTTGGTCATCTTCATCTTTTATAGGCATGATAATATTTCGCTCCCAATAAAGCACCCCATCTTTACGCTTGTTAATCATCTCACTGCGCCATTCTTTCCCTGAATTAATGGTGCTCCATAATTCTTGATAAAACTTATCATCATATTTACCAGATTTCAACAGACTGGTTTTCTTTCCTAAAACTTCTTCTAAGGTATAGCCAGTTAATTGAGTAAACTTCTCATTAACAAAAATAATTTGAGCATCCAAATCTGTTAAAACAACTGCTACTGGATTTTGTTTAATAACCTCGGTTAATACTCGGTTTCTTCGTTGAAACTCACTCAAATCTGATATGTCTTTAAAACTGCTAATTAGTAATGATTCATCATTTATTTCAAATCGATTTAAACTCAATAAACCTATCATCGTTTGATTTTCTAACTCCAAATGAACTTCCAGATTCTTATTAAAAGCATCTCGCTTAAAGTCAGTTGAACTCGAATATCCTTTAGCCAAACTCTTGAAAAAAGGTAATGAAACAAGTGGCTTTCCGACAACCTCTTCAGCTAAATATCCAGTTTTTTCAGCAAAACTATCATTTACTGCCATAATAATTAAACCTTTTTCACGAACAATTACCTGAATGTCAGGATTAATACTAAACAGCTTTTCATACTTAAGTTGACTATTGTCTCTTGATACTTCTACTTGATTGACATTCAATGTTAATATCGTCAATGTCCATAGTAGACCAATCACCAATTCTGTACTATATACCAATGCTTTTTGGTTACCAAAAACTAATGGTGAGCTTGTCATATTATAGAGTTGGTATGCAATAATTGAATTTAACACAAACAATATGAAATAGACCATCGTTAATAACAACTTACTCATCTTTAAACCACGATGGCGATAGGTTCCAAGTAACGACAACCCAAAAAGAGCAGTAAAAACCTTGAAAAGGTACATCATTACAATCGCTATATGGTGAAGTTCTCTAACAAATATCGTGTAACCAATAATCGAAACATACAACATTCCGATTACGAAAAAAAAGATAGATAATGATTTAGCAACCTTTTCTTTATAAGTATAACGGGATCTATTAAATTCTTTTTCGACTCCGTACAAGCGTATAAGATCACACAATAAAAAAACGAGAATTGCTCCAAAAAAAATGAAATCTCCACTATCTTTGATACGTACCAAGGATAAAACAACATAACCTACAAGAGACATTAAACTGGATAATAACCACCAAACAAGTGAATTGGTGCTTTTTATTAAATAAGATTGAATAATTAGGACACTGTTTTGTAATAAAAACCCAATAATCATTATTAAGACAAGAATTTCAGAAGCAATCAGCATTGTTATCCTCTCATAATTTCTCACATTGTTTCTATTATATCATCAAAACTAAATCAGTAAAGAAATAATATTAGTTGACTAAATAGTATTAAACACTATTTTACAAATAACGAAACAATTACAACAGATAATTGCTGTGAATCTATCATTGGAGTGTTTTTAACCCATGCACTTTCAATGATCTCAATCTTTTGTTCTTATGTTAACTTCAATATAGAAAAAGTGCACCTCTTTTCTTGTGTCCAAGATTAGGGATGCACTTGATTTAGATACTTGTTTTTTATCCGTTAACTAACTTTTCTCTTAAACGAGAAGATAATTGTTCAATAATTATAACCAATACAATGATACCAATCAGTAATGTCGTTGCATCTTTCCATCGGAAAGCATTCATCGCAAAGATTAATTCAGCCCCGATACCACCAGCACCAACCATCCCAAGGATGGTGGCGTTTTTAACATTAATTTCAAAACGATAAATTGTTGTTGATAAAAAGTTTGTTTTTAATTGAGGAATAATACCATATCGAATCTTTTGAAACATTGTACTTCCACTTGAATCAAGAGCTTCTAAGATTCCTTTATCGAGTTCTTCAATTGATTCAATAAAGAGTTTCGAGATCATTCCTACTGATGTTATAGCAAATGCGAGAATCCCTGCGACAGGGCCTGTTTCTACTTGAATGAAAATTAAAACATAGACAAGCGCAGGAATACAACGAATGATAGTAATAATGACCACACCAACTGTCGATCCAAGACTTCCTGTAATATTTCTTGAACTTAAGAAAGCTAATGGAAGAGAGATAATTGCTCCAATAATGGTTCCCAATAAAGCAATACACATCGTTTCTAGCAACAAATAAGGAACTCCTGCTGTACTTGTAAAGTTTAAGAGCATATCCCATTGTGGTTGAAGGAAGTATGTCAAAATCTTGGTTGCGATATCGAGTCCATCTTTAGAAAACTTGTTAAATTGTACGTACGGCAAACACAAACCAATTAGTAGTAAAATTAATGCACCAATTGCTAGTCGCTTTGGCCATCGATTTGGTTCACGGGATAAGGTTTCATTAATTCGTTGTTGACTCATGATAACCTCTTTCTAAGTGCTCTAGAAGCAAACTCAACTACTAATACAGTCATGAAGATTACGATTAAGATTGGTGTTACATTGGAATAGTTTTGCAAACCAATTTGATGGTTTAACATTAATCCAATTCCCCCCGCTCCTACATATCCTAAAATTGCGGAAGAACGAATATTCATTTCAAAGTTATATAGAATTTGAGATAAAAATACCCCTGAAATTTGTGGCATAATTGCTACCCAATACGCTTTAAATCGAGATGATCCTGTTGCTAACAACGCTTCAAAAGCACTCATATTAACAGTTTCAATGTAGTCATACATCATTTTAGTTAGAATTGAATAGGTAAAGATACCAATTGCTAACATCCCTACAAATGAACCTAACCCAAATACAATTGATAGTAAGATTGCGTAGACTGTTAATGGGATTGTTCTTACAATCCCTAATACAACACGAATAATGTTTAGTGAGAGTTTGTTTAGATTTAAATTGGATGACGCAAAATACATGGTTGGAAATGCCAAGATAGTACCAAGTAATGTACCAATAAAACTCATTGCTAATGTTTCAATAATTGGAACCCAAATCCGACTAAAATAATTATTATCATACGGAAATAAACGATCGATGAATTGTACGAATTTCGTTGGAGCTTCAATAAATAAAACAGTAGGTTCAAAATCAGTTAATATGCTTGAAAACCAAACGATTAGTAAAACTCCTACAAGAATAAATGGAGTCCAGTTAAACGGTTTTACGACACTGTGTCCATTTTCTAAGATTATTTTTTTTGAACGAAACATACTTATTTCTCCATGACATCATCTGTGGTGAGTTCACGGCCATAAATCATTTTTAGTGTTTCTTCAGTCACATTCCCACTTGGTCCATCGAAAACAACTTCTCCAGCATTAATACCAATAATCCGATCACAGTATTTTAAGGCTATATCGACATGGTGAATATTAATTAAAATGGTGATACCAAGTTCTTTGTTAATCTTAACAAAGTCTTCCATAACAACATTTGCGGTAACGGGATCAAGTGCCGCAACCGGTTCATCCGCTAATATAATGTTTGGCTTTTGTGCTAAACATCTTGCTAGTGCGACACGTTGTTGTTGTCCACCAGAGAGCTCATCGGCACGATGATATGCTTTCTCAAGAATACCGACTCTATCTAAGGATTCAAGTGCTAAAATCTTATCACTCTTATTGTATAGACCTAGGGTACTTTGAATAAAGTTCATATCTGCAACTCTAGCAGCTAAGACGTTTTGGATGACACTAACACGATTAATTAAGTTGAACGATTGAAAAACCATTCCAATGTTTCTTCTAAACTTACGAAGCTCTTTTCCTCTGAGTTTAGAAACATCAACACCATTAACAATACATTGTCCTGAAGTAATGGGAATCATTTGATTAATTATTCTGATCAAGGTAGATTTTCCTGCACCAGAAAGACCAATGATAGCTATCATTTCTCCTTGTTCAATTTTTAAGTTCACATTTTTTAATGCTTTTGTTCCGTTAGGATACACCTTGGACGCGTCAATAAATTCAATCATGCTTTTTTCTCCTTATAAAAAAAGGCGGAAGTTAATCCGCCATTTTATGTTGTTACTAATTGATTATTTGTTAGCTTCTTGAACTAGTTTATTAACCTTTTTAGCACCTTCGTAATCAGCATCTGTAACTTTTGAGTATCCTTTGTGATTGTAGATTTTGATTGCTGTAGCACCAGCTTCTGTCTTAGCTAAGTTAATAAATGCATTAGCAATTGCACCTGCAAGTTTATCATCAACGATTTTAGCACTAACAGAAACAGTATCGTTTTGAATCTTATCAGTTACACCAATAACAGCTGTTTCAGTCCAAATATTTTGTTTGCCCCATTCTTTGACCCAGTTTTCAGCGTTGTCCATACGGAAATCATTGTATCCTGGAGCAACATCACATTGTCCTAAAGCCATCTTATTAGCAGCACCTGGATATCCACCACTTTCAACTCTTGAAGTTTCTGGCATATCAGCAAATGT
>CAZWPP010000017.1:16168-17537 GCA_964635335.1 uncultured Erysipelothrix sp.
GCAATTAACGTCAAAACGATTAAGTTTCTTAGTAATTTCATTTACCTTTTCCTCCTGTGGCATCCCACCATCTAATTATCACAAATATAGCAATCATTTTCAACCAAGTTAACGAAAAATAATCAAAGATTTCTTGTTGATAAAGTGTTCACAAAAAAAGCAGACTTCTTAAATCTGCTATAAATCTCTCTTATAATCCTTTAACCACTTGGGTTTAGCTTCTGCTTGAGAACATCCAGCACATTTGCCTTCCCTTGTTTTCTTAATGGAATTTATCATTACAAAAACAACAACTGCTCCAATAATACTTAAGATAATAATATCTGCTAGTGTCATGAATGACTCTCACTTTCTATCAAAACTTGGTGTTGACGGTTTTGTACCCAGTTGATAAAAATAATAACAAACATTCCTAGTAACACAACTCCAAAAACATACAAAACAACGTTGTTTCCTAAGACAGTTGTTTCAGACGCCTGTTGAGCCAAACTAATTTGAAGAGGCTTTTGTACAATCCATTCTGTATTTTGAAGAACCAGTTGACCACCTTGATAAACAAAGAAACTTAATACATAGGCCAATCCTGTTTGAAACCCAATCGCAAACAGCATCATCTTTGTTGAGCCCAATTCTCTTTTCATAGCTGCGATTGCCGCAAAACAAGGGGCTGAGAAAATCAAGAAAATCATAAATGAAATAGCTGTTAATTGTGAGAAGTATACAGGAATCACCTCTCCAACTGTTATAAGTGTCGATACGACTACTTCTTTTGCTACCATGCCTGTCATTGCTGCAGTTGCAGGTACCCAGCTGTCTCCAAACCCTAGTGGAATGAAGATCCATCGTACAACATTCCCAATACTTGCGAGTATGGATTCATTGATTCGGGTGCTTTCTAAGTATTCAAAGTTCCAACTGAAGCTTTGTAATAACCAGATGATTAGTACTGAAACAAAGATAACACTCCCTGCTTTTATAATAAATTCTTTGGCTTTATCCCACATATGGATAAATAAGCCTTTTGCGCTAGGCAACTTATATTCAGGAAGCTCCATAATAAATGGACTTGGTTCTCCTTTAAACATCTTGGTGCGTTTCATGACAATCCCAGTAATTATGATGACAACAAAACTGACTAAATAGACCATTGCTCCCATCCAGGCTTTATCACTAAAGAGCATCGATATAAACATCGCAAAGATTGGTATTTTTGCTCCACAAGGAACAAAAGGTGTTAATAATATGGTGAGTTTTCGATCATTTTCTTTTTCAATTGTTCGAGCTGCCATAATCCCGGGGATAGTACATCCTGTTCCAATTAACATTGGAATAAAGGAACGACCAGATAATCCGAGTTTCTTAAAGACTC
>CAZWPP010000018.1:0-1564 GCA_964635335.1 uncultured Erysipelothrix sp.
ACAACTATTTTCATCGCTTCTATTTTAACCTATTTTGTTAAATGTTAAAATAGAGAGAGGTGATTTAATGAAAGAACCCTTAGCATTTAGAATACGTCCAACACAACTTGATCAAATCATTGGTCAAGAACACTTATTTAATAGTGATGGAATTTTAAGAAAGATGGTTGAAAACGATCAACTCTTTTCAATGATTTTTTATGGACCTCCAGGATCTGGTAAAACTACCACAGCCATTGTTCTTGCGGAATTAATGAACCGACCTTATCGTCTGTTAAATGCAGTAACCTCTAATAAGAAAGATTTAGATCAATTATTCGAGGAAGCTAAAATATATGGAGGAATCGTTCTCATCTTAGACGAAGTTCATCGGTTAAACAAAGACAAACAAGACACACTTCTTCCTCATTTAGAAGCAGGCCTAGTCACGTTAATTGGAGCAACGACTGCCAATCCACTATTTGCGATTAATCCAGCTATTCGATCACGCACTCATCTGATTGAGTTTAAAGCACTGAGTAATGATAACATTGAAGCAATCGTTCTTAATGCATTATCTCATCCAAAAGCTTATAACACACAATTTTCTATTACAGATGAAGCTTTATCCTTGATTGCTACGAATGCTAATGGAGATAGTCGTTATGCATTAAACCTTGTTGAACTTGCGACCTTAAATGCGGTAAACAACACAATTACTTATGAAACTTTACAAAAAGTAGCACCAAAATTAAATGTCTCGTTTGATAAAAACGGAGACAACTACTATGATACTTTATCAGGTTTTCAAAAAAGCATTCGTGGGAGTGATGTTGATGCCGCTTTGTATTATTTAGCTAAACTGATAGAAGTTAATGACTTAATTTCGATAGAACGTCGATTATTGACAACAGCTTATGAAGACATTGGGTTAGCGAATCCTCAGTTAGTTGCTAGAGTTTTACCAGCAATTGAATCGGCGAAAAGGGTTGGTTTTCCCGAAGGAAGAATTATGTTATCTTCTATTGTGATTGAACTTTGTCTTTCCCCCAAGTCTAAATCAGCCAACATTGCGATTGATAATGCCTTGCATACCGTTAGAACTACTACCTATCAACTTCCTGATTATCTGAGGTTATCTCCAGTTAGTTTAGAGGATGAAGATAAGTATGACTATTCAAGAAGTGATCTCTGGCACAAAATACAGTATTTACCAAATGAGTTGAAAGATGTCTCGTTTTACGAACCAATTAATTTAAATTCTCATGAAAAAACACTTGCTAATAACTTAGAGGTATTAAAAAGAACAAAACGCTCAAATCGATTAAGAGAACTAAAAAAGCACCGCTAATCAATAGCGGTGCTTTCATCTTTACTTAATTCTTTTACTTAGCAGCTTGTAAATCAGCAGCTTTTTCAATAGATTTTAGAACTGAATCTTGTAATCCTGTAACTGTAATTGTTACTGAACTTGCTAGATCACCCGTAGGTTTTCCATCTTCAAGGGCAACACCTTTAATGTCAGCAGCTGTTTTGCCAACTAAGAAAGCTTCATAAGCAGTTGCTTGTTCGTACCATTCTTTTT
>CAZWPP010000018.1:1664-17517 GCA_964635335.1 uncultured Erysipelothrix sp.
TCATGTTGTAAGCATCTTTCTTTTCATCTTTTGTTGGTGTTTCTGTTGGAACAGTCGCCACACCTTCTGCATTAACTGTTGCAGAGTTTTGAGCTTCATCGATGTTAATTGCTTTAACAACATTGTCTTCTAGTAAAACAGTAACAAGAACAACGCTGTATTGAGCTTTTGCATCAGTAACCTTTCCATCCTTTTCACCTGCTGGAGTAACTGTAGGTTTAGCAGTTAATGCATATGATCCTACTTTATACTCTTTAGAAGCAGCTGGGCTTGAACAAGCTGTCACAGCAAGAAGCATGACAACAAGTAACAATAATATTTTTTTCATAGTAATCTCCTTTACGAACTTTATTATAAAAGTTTCACAAGAAAAGTCAATAGAATTTTAAATGTCTGTCTACTCTTAAAAACCCAACTCCCTTAAACAGTGGACTTTTTAACTCTCTTTGTGAAATTTAGTATGTTTCTCACATACGCATTTTCTCCATACTTCACAAGCAAAACTAAGAAAAAGCCACTAATAACTAAGGAGATGAACACTTCAGAGAAAGGTGGACTAACCATCATAATTCGGGCAGGCATAAACAACATTGAAAACAAAGGCATAAAAGACAACCATCTCCCCATCCCAACGCTCATTGAAACTGGATTGTTAAGAAGCATGGCAACATAATAAATTATGAGAAGAAGAATATAAAAAGGATTTTGAAGCGCTCCAGCTTCTTCAATACTTGTTACTTTGGTTGTTATTAAGACAAGCAACATTTGAATAAAAAGAATTCCAATAAATAGAAAGATTAACCCTATGATTAAATCGAGTATCATTTCTCTGTTCGAAAAGACAGAAACTAACAGTTCATTAAAGTTTTCAAAAGAATCCGTTAATAGATTGATGTCATGAAGTGTCTTTAGTAATCCTTTTCCTTGATCATACATATTTCTAATTGCTATTGTCACAATAAATAAGACTGCACCTACTGACACTTGTATGAGAATTGATAACCAACCAATAACGATTTTCGAATAATAATGGGTTTTAAGCGATACTGATGTCCCTATTATTTCTAAAATATTGCTGGTTTTTTCAGCAACCACTTCAGATGCTAACATTCCCGCAAATCCTAACATTACAAAATAGATCCCTGTAATTACAAAAAACAAAGAATCTGTTTTTTGATGAATGTCATCTTGATCGAACTCATAATTGATAGGTATCGTTGCCATCCTTTCAAAGACATAGATGCTTTCTGGTACTTCTTGAATCATTCTATCTCTTTCATAGTTTTGAATCACATTTTCAATCATTGCTTTTTCAATATCTTGTAAAGCATCGGTAGATGTCACTATAAATCCTTCAGTATCTTCTACAATTGAGATAGAAGCTTCTTGATCAACAGAGATTTCTTGAATCAAATTGTCCATGAACAACTGATTATTGAGCACATTAATTCTTATCTTTAAAGGTTCATTAAACTCATTATTAAAGAATTTAACAATAGGATCAATGAATCCGAGTACCATAAAGATAACAAACAACACCACCAAGACGATTTTATTTGTTTTGTTAACATAGCGTCTGGCTAAAGAGAACTGAATAAGCTCTTTCATGATGCCTCCTGCACTAAGTCTCTTAGTGTTATTTGTTCTACTTTCATATAGGTAATTGCAGTTAAATCGATTCTATCTAAAAAATCAAATTGCTTTGATTTATCACTTAAGATGTATCGAGAGAAATTACCCATTGAATCACTTCGACAAACATGTTCGTTGGTTTGATACTTCATTTCTTTATCATTGTTGATGGTAATACACAAACGAGGATCTGTCTGTTTTAATTGATTCAAATATCCTGACAACACATTGACTCCCTTCTTTAAAAGAATAACCTGTGAACAAAATTCTTCCAGTTCTTCATACTGATGACTCGAAAGAAGGATAATCTTCCCCATTTTTGATTGTTCTATCATGATTTGTTTAAACAATTTAACATTATTAGCATCAAGACCCGTTAAAGGCTCATCTAAAATTAGAATATGGGGATTATGAATCAGAGCACAGATAAATTGAACTTTCTGTTGATTTCCTTTAGATAGTTCACGAATCGTTGTTTTTCGATATGGACTCATTTCAAATCGATCAAGCCAATAATTCATACTATCGATGATTTTTTCTTTATCCATTTTCTTCAGTTTTGATAAGTAGATAATTTGTTTTTCAACACTGATATCTTTATAGAGCGATCGTTCTTCAGGAAGATATCCAAAATAGGTTTGTTTATTGATTCCTTCTTTCATGATGATTTCACCTTCTGTTTTATGAATGAGTCCTAGTAACAAACGAAAAAGAGTGGTTTTACCACTCCCATTGTGTCCTAAAATACCTAAGATATCATGATTATCACATTTAAATGATAAATTACTGAGTCCTACAGTCTTTCCATAGATTTTGGTTAAGTTCTTAATTTCCAACATTGTATCACCTCATTTATTGTAGGGATTCCAACGCTAAACTCCTAAATTATTTCTTCTCGTCTTCTTTTATTAATCGAAAGTCAATATGGCAATACCCATTGATGTTTTTCACAAGATACTTTTGATGATACTCTTCCGCTTCATAAAAAGAAGACAACTCTTCAACCTCAACAACAAGAGGTTTTCGGTAATTTGGTTGATAACTCGCTACTAATTGTTTAATTTTCATAACTTCTTCTTTATCGGTTGAATAGATACCACTGCGATATTGGGTTCCAATATCGTTCGCTTGTCGGTTAAGCGATGTTGGATCAATCATTCGCATTAAATGATCAACTATTTTTTCTAATGTTATTGTGTTTTCATCGTACTCTACCATCACGGTTTCGGTATGGTTAGTAACTTGTGAACAGACTTCTTGGTATGTTGGATTTTCAGTAGTTCCATTCGCATATCCAACGGTAGTATTGAGGACTCCTTTTAATTGGTCATAATAGTGAGATACTCCCCAAAAACAACCTCCTGCTACATATAGTGTTTTCATTTTTTAAACCTCTCTAATTCATTTCTGCGTTTTAGTTCGCTGACATAATCATATAATAAGTAAAGACTTGAAATCATCACTAATGCAAAAAAGATAGTAATCATTGCCCCTGCATTGGTTACGATGGAATAAATAAGAGCTATGAGAGATAAAACAATGGTTGCTCCATAATAAACAAACCTAAACCAACTAAATTTTGCTGGTTTTCCATACTCTTTAACTACTTTCTTTCCTTCTGGATGAAAAATTGATTTTAAAACACTTTCTTGTTGAATCGTAAACTTAATGATATAAGCAACAACTTCTTTTTTACTATTCAATACTTCAAGGTCAATACTTACTTGATTCACTTTATTACTAATGGATTCAAATTCATATGCATATTGTTTATCGACACGTCCCAAAAGAGTTTGTTGATAATAAATGTTGGGATAGTCGTAAGTTAGTTCAGTTTTGTGAGGAAGTGATACATCCAGTTTATTCTCTTTTTTTAGTTTGAGATACCGATGAAAACCCTCATCATCTTTTTTCCATAAGCCATATTCCGTTTTTTCTTCCATATTAACTCTCCACTAGTGTTTTTATACACTCTCCACTCATGATTAGTCCAGCAGTATTAACAACAAACATGAGACTAGATGGTGGCATTTTTTCTTTACGTATTAATGAATCATTAAGCTCTTGGTGTTGTTTTTGGGGAAGCTCTGTTGAAAACACAACTTTTACTTGTTTGATGTTTCTTTTCTTACATTCAAGTCTAAGCACTTTTGCTAGTGGATCGTTGATTGTTTTCTCAAGGGTTGATACTTCAATTTTTGTGGGATCTTGTCTGTTTCCCATTCCACAACTGGAAACAAAGGGTATTCCTTTACTCTGTGCATATTCATAAATCTCAATTTTTGAGGAAACCGTATCAATTGCATCAATGATGTAATCAAAGTGTGGTAGTGTTTCAAGCAATTGATTGTTTACAAAGCTATTGATTAGATTGATTTTAATCGTTGGATTAATATCCAACAGCCTTTCTTTCATTGCTTCTGTCTTTAATTGACCAATTGTTTTGTGTGTCGCAAGAATTTGACGATTAATATTGCTTTCTGACACTTTGTCAAAATCTACAAGAGTCAGTTCTCCAATTCCACTTCTCACTAAACTTTCTGTACAAATTGCTCCTACTCCACCTAACCCAAAAACACACACATGACTGTTTTTGAGTTTATCTAATTTTTGATTTCCATAAAAGAGTTCTATTCTTGAGAACTGATCCATCGATCAATCTCCTTTGTCATCGTTTCGATATAGTTATTTTCCATCACATCAATAATTTCTCCAACGAGCTGATGCCTAAACCATGTCATTTGACGTTTAGAGAATTGGCGAGTATGAATCTTAATTTGTTCCTTCACTTCGTCCAACATCTGTTCTCTGGTGTAATACTTAGTGAATTCCTTATAACCAATTGCGTTTAAACCTTGGTAATCCCAGTTTTCACCACGATTTGTTATTTTATCAATTTCTTCTAATAATCCCTCTTCAAACATGTTATCGACTCGTTCTTCAATGCGCTCAACTAGTTTGTCTCTTTGTGTCATTAAATAAAACAATTTGACATCATAAATATACTTATCATCTTGTTGACTAATAATTTCAGTCCTTGTTTTATTAGTTGTATCCATTAATTGATTGATACGAATTAACCGTTGACGATTATTAAGATGAATTTTCTCTGCTTGTAGAGGATCTTTCTCTACTAAACGATCATAGAGTTCTTGATTGGTCATATCACTATAATCTTTTGTTTCAAATTCTTCTTCCTCTTCAAAAGTATAGTCATTGATAACAGCCTTTATGTACAGACCTGTTCCTCCTACTAAAATAGGTAGTCTTCCTCTATCACTTATTTCATCAATCTTTTTACGAGCGAGTTGTTGAAAAAGAGCGACATCCATCTTTTCGTCCAAATCAAAAATATCTATAAGATGATGAGGAATTCCTTCCATTTCTTCTGGCAGAATTTTTGCGCTACCGATATCAAGACCGCGATAAACTTGAACAGAATCACACGAAATGATCTCTCCATTGTATTTTTTGGCCAAAGTAATTGCTGTTTCACTTTTTTTACTTGCAGTTGACCCATTAATAACTAATACTTTTTTCATCTTGAAAACTCCTTCATAAGTTGGTTAGAGTCCACTTTAACAAACGTAGGTCGTCCATGAGGACAGTGATAAGGTTGTTGACACATTAATAAATCATCAATTATTTTTTGTAATTGACTCGTTGTCAAACGTTCATTAAAACGCACGCTACTATGACACGCTTTACTAGCGATTTTAGAACGATTTAGATGATTAATCTGGATGGTTTTATCATCGTTGAGTAAATCTAAAATGGATTGAGTCACATTTTGAGCATCCAACTCATGGATCCATGTCGGAACACTTCGTAAAACAAGTGATGTTTCTGAAAACACCTCTAGTTCTAGACCAATTTCATCTAATACTGGTTTGAGTTGATCAAAATGACTGATAATGTAATTTTGGTTATCAAAGACATACGGTAATAATATTAATTGTTGGCTAAACGTCCTAGTTTCTAATTGTTTTAGAATTTTCTCATACTGAACTCGTTCCATAGAGGCATGTTGATCAAAAATATAGAGATGGTTAGTGTCTTGCGCCAAAATATAGTTTCCATGATGTTGTCCAATAACTTCAATGGAATCAAAAGAAGGCTTCACAGGTTCGAATTCTATATGATTCTCTATTCTTTCTTCATTCAAATTGAAAACAGGTTGAAGTTCTTCTACATATTCATGTCTTGAATCTTCCTTCATTATATCATCAAAAGAGATGACCATCGGCTTCTCGAAGAGAGTTGGTGAACTTTTACGAACAGACATGTTATTGGATAAGGAGTCTGTTAATGTTTTTTCAATCAAATCGATTAATACAGGCTCTTTTGATAGTCGTACTTCCCATTTTGAGGGATGGACATTGACATCAACTAAGTGAGCATCACTTTCAATGTTGATGACAACAATAGGATATCGATCAATTGGCATATATCTTTGGAACAGTTCAATTAAGGTGTTGGATACTTTATAGTAGCGAATCATACGATGATTTAAATAAATATAGATGTTGTACTTGTTCGCTCGATGGATGTGAGGTAAAACATACCCTCCACTAATTTTGAAATCATAGCTTTCGCCTTCAAACAGTTTAACAAGTTTCGCAACGTCATAACCATAGACATGAAACATCACTTCATTTAAGTCACTGTTTCCATTACTTTTAAATACTTGACGATTATCAGAGAGTAGTTCAAAACTAATGTGTGGATACCCTAAAGCAAACTGTTGAATTAGTGCAAGATTACGTTGTGCTTCATAGGATGGTGATTTTAGATATTTTAATCGAGCTGGTGTTTTATAGAAAAGTTGGGTGACAGTAATGGTAGTTCCTTGATTTGATGATGTTGGTTCATTCACAAGAATGATTCCGTTGTCTATTACTATTTTTTGGTTGTTTGTGATGGCTTCCACTTTACTAACACTAGCAATTGATGGAAGTGCCTCTCCCCGAAAACCAAGCGATGAGATAGAGGATAAATCACTAACTTCTTTAATCTTGCTGGTGGAATGACGTTCGAATGCTAGTTTTAAATCTTCTTTATCCATTCCTTCTCCATTATCATGTACTGAAAGATAGTCTAAACCCCCTTGAGTTGTTTCGATAATGATGGATGTTGCTTTAGCATCGATACTATTTTCAATGAGCTCTTTTAAAATACCGGAAGGTCGTTCGACGACTTCTCCAGCTGCAATGAGATTAGTTAAGTGTTCATCCAGTTGTTTTATTTTACTCATGATCATCCTTTAATAGTTTTTGTAGTTGAGTTAAATGGTTAAGTGCCTGAAGAGGTGTTGTGTTTTCGATATCGATTGATTTAATTAAGGTCTCAACTTTGGATTCATTAATAATTGTTTCTTCAATTTCGTATGCAGTCGATAAATCAATATTTTCTTGTCTTTCTAAATCATGGAGATATTTGGTTGCTTGTTTTAAAACACTTTCTGGCAGTTGAGCTAAGTAAGCCACATGTACTCCGTACGAACGATCTGCTGCTCCTTCTATAATTTTATATAGAAAAGTTATTTCACGTTTCTCTTCTTTGACACTGACTTGATAATTTACAATGTTATCAAAATGGTTAGCCAGTTGGGTTAACTCGTGATAATGAGTGGAGAAGATTGTTTTTGCTTTTATTTTTGTTGCTAGATACTCAATAATTGAACGGGCGATCGCCATTCCATCGTATGTTGCGGTTCCTCTGCCTAATTCATCAAATAGTATCAATGAATGCTCGGTAGCATGTTGAATCGCTGTGTTTGCTTCTGTCATTTCAATCATAAAGGTAGATTGACCCAATAGAATGTCGTCACTTGCTCCCATACGGGTAAAGATTCGATCAAACAACGGTAAGTGAGCTGCTGTTGCTTTTACATAACACCCCATTTGAGCCATGATGACTACTATAGCGATTTGTCTCATGTAAGTCGATTTTCCACCCATGTTAGGACCCGTTAAAATCATCACATCTTTAGTTTCATCCATGTAACAATTATTAGATATCACTTGATGTTTCTTCAGTGTAAGTTCTAAGATTGGATGGACAGAGTTTGTAATATGAATTGATTTCTTTTCGTGAAAAACAGGCTTAACAAATCCTTGTTGACTACTTATTTCACTTAATGCATAGAGAACATCCAATTCAGCAATGGTATTTCCGACAATCGCAAGTTTTTCTGTTTGTTTCTTTAACTTATCAACAAGTTCGTTAAATAATCGAGTTTCGATGATTAAAATCTTGTCACTAGCAGATAAGATTTTGTCTTCCATTTCTTTGAGCTCTGTTGTTATATATCGTTGTGCGTTTGTTAAAGTTTGTCTGCGAGTGTAGTCGTATTCATCTTTAACTTGATTGACCTGTCCTTTGGATACTTCAATATAGTAACCAAAAGCTCTTGAATAGCCAATTTTAAGGTTCTTTATTCCAGTTCTTTCTTTTTCTTGGGTTTCATAGTTTAAAAGCCAGGCATTACTATCCCCTAAAAGACTTCTTAGTTCATCCAGTTCTCTATCGACATGATTGTTGATGGTGTTTCCATCTTTTAGTAGTACTGGTGGATTATCCATCAGGGTTTTGTTGATTAAATCATAAGTAATGAGAGTATTTGGTAGTGTTTGTAGTTCTGAAAAAGGAATCAATGCTTTGAGGTGTTCGACAACTTTTAAGCTTTGTTTTAAACGGATTAAATCTTGGGCACTACAATTGTTATAGTCGATTTTTGTTGCGATACGTTCGATATCATAAATCTCTTTTAGATAAAGTCCGAGTTGGTGTCTGTCTAAGAATTTTTCTAACAAATAATCTATTTTTGATTGTCTATCTAAAACTTTGTCTAAATCGAAAAGCGGTTTTTGGATCCATTGTTTTAACTTGCGTGAGCCCATACTGCTTTGGGTTTTATCAAGATAAGACCACAAACTATTTGTTTTACTTTGTGAACGAAGAGACCTGAGTAATTCAAGGTTCGCAATCGATTGATAATCGAGTTCCATGGTTTTGTCGAGTTGTTTTATGACTCTTGGAGCAATGGTTTGTTTTTGGGTATATTGTAGGTATTCAATTAATCGCTTTGAGGCATTCTTAAGAGGATCGAGTGTTTCGTGATTGGCTAGTAATGGATAGCTTGAAAGTACGAAATCACTTTTTTCTTTTAGTTCTTTCAATAGCTGTTGATCTTGGGTTAGTATTTCTTTAACATTGTTGGAATATAGAGTGAAGAGTAAGGTTTGTAATGATTTTTCGATGACTTGATGGCTCATTTGATTGGATGCTAGATCACAATAAACAATGTGATAGTTGACTAAATCACCTTCAACACTGGCTATTAGGTTTATCGTGTGTTCATCAACTTCTAAATTGGTTCCTTGGGTAATAATCTTTACGATATCTCTTTCTACTAATCCCTTTGTTTCACTAGGATCTTGCATTTGTTCTGCAATCGCAATCTTGTACCCTTTGTCTACTAGACGTTGCATATATGATTTTGCGGCATGATAAGGAACTCCACACATAGGAGCTTTCTGACTGTTTCCAGCTGATCGACCGGTTAAGATTAAATCGAGTTCTTTGGATACAATTTCTGCATCTTTAAAGAATAATTCATAAAAATCCCCAAGTCGATAGAAAAGAAGAACTCCTTCTTCTAGACTCTGTTTTAGGGTTAAATATTGCTTAATCATTGGTGTTACATTTTCCATACATTACCTACTTTACTTCACTATTATACCATGGAAAATCGTGTTCTTTAGAATAGTAAACAATAGAAATCCGGTTGTGCTATAATTAGAAAACAAAAAGGAGGCCCTATGAGTTCTAAACAAGTTGAAAGTGCACAAAAATTTGTCTGGGACAAGTTCTTAATCGCTATCTTAGTTGCGTTTATGCTTTTAAGTTTAGCCTCGATCTACTTTTCGAGTTATTATTTGAATGCCAGTACACTTGGGTTGGTTCAGAAACAGGCTATGTGGTATGCGATTGGTTTTGGTACTTTGTATTTATTAACCAAGCTTGGATTCGAGCGATTATATAATATTATGCGTCTTGTCTATTTTGTTTTATTGTTTATGTTAATCATCTTAATTGTAGTTCAACGTGTCGGTGCCCTTAACTCAAATCCTTTGATTTCTCGTTTTATTCGACCGATTAAAGGGGCGTGGGCTTGGTATCAGTTTCCTGGTATTGGTAGTTTTCAACCGTCAGAATTTATGAAGATTACGCTTCTTTTTATCAGTGCTGATGTTACTTATAAGCATTTTAGAAACCCTAGTAATAATGGGTACCTAAGTGATCTTCGCTTATTTGTTAAAATTGGTTTATGGGCACTACCTCCTTTATTTTTGAACTTCTTACAACCTGATACAGGGATTCCTTTGATTATTGTTATTTCATTAATCTTTATGCTTTATGTTGCGGGAACAAAAAAACTGTGGTTTGTGTTGGTTGCTGCAGGTTTAGTTGTGTTATATGTTGGGGTTGTTTATATTTATTACAATCACATTGATATTTTAAACAATATGTTTGAGACTACTTATCGTTTACGAAGATTTTATGGGTGGTTGGATTATGAAAAATACTCAACGACATTTGGTTATCAATTGAATAGTAGTTTAATGGCTTTGGGTCTTGGTGGACCAGGTGGAATTGATGCTTCTTTATATAATGTTCGTATTCCTGAAGCTCAGAATGATTTTATTTTTGCAGTTATTGGTTCTAGATTGGGATTTGTTGGTACTCTCTTTACGATTTCTCTTTGTTTGTTGTTAAATGTAAAACTGATGATGGTGGCAAAAAAATCCACCAATACACGAGCTCAACTCATTATCGCTGGATTGGTAGGAATATTTATTTATCAGCAACTTCAAAATATTGCGATGATGATTGGGTTATTACCAATTACTGGTATTACCTTGCCTCTTATTTCTTATGGTGGATCTTCACTCTTATCATATATGATTGGTTTGAGTGTTGTCTTTCTAGCGAGCAATCATACTGCTAACAACCCGGTCTACGATGTTGCGAAATTACCAACTAATGTTTTAAAACAAACTTCTTAAGCGATTATAGTAGGATGTCTTCCTAAAAGTCGCAAATTTTACAATTCTATCGCTTAATTTAATTTCCAATCTTTTGGTTTGATGTAAATTAATGTTCAAATAATCATAAATTAACATTGCCCCTTCAAATGATTCACTTTGAAGGGTTATTATTGTGTCTGGGTGTAGAACTAATGGTGAATTGAGAGAACGATAGTGACGATGGTGAATTCCTGATATTTCTGTAAGTTGTAGTGCTTGTAGTTTTGAATCGATGATTGCTCCATTAATAGAGCGATTGTAAGCAGTTGATCCTAATTGTGCACTAACACACATTCCGTTTCCTCTAAAAAACTCTAAAAACTCGTCGTTTATAAAGACTTTAATTAGCTGTGTTTGAATAATGTTTTCAACACGACACTCATTGAGTGCATACACATGGTGTCTTAAACCCGTTGCTCCATAGCATTTTGTTTCTATTAATTGGTGTTTTTTGAATGTTGGTTCTTTGATGATATCTTGTAAGAATTCATCTAATTCATCACAGGTGTAGTCTGTAAAAAAGCCAAGTGTCCCTGTGTGAATTCCTACAAAGGATACCTCTTGAAGTTTATCAATGTATTGGTGAATCGCATGCAGCATCGTCCCATCTCCACCCACTGTAATAATTAATTGAGGCTGTTCTTGATTTTCTTCAAAATTGATAAACCGAAGCGCTGTATGGAGATTTTTGGTGAATTCTTTTGAAAAGTCATCATCACGATGTATAATAGAATAACGCATAGGACCTCTTTTCTAGTGGTAATAGGAGCACACATGAAACAAAATTTAGAAATAGAATTTAAGACTCTATTAACGGTTGAAGAGTATACTCGTTTGTTAAAAACTTTTTTTAGGAACGCTTCGTCTCACCAACAAATTAATACCTATTTTGATACCGATACATTGGATTTGTTTAAAGAGAACAAGATGGTTCGTATTCGACATTTAGGTCATGTTCAAGAATTTACAATGAAAGTTCCAATGACTAAGCACTCTGTGATGGAGCATTCTTTTACTCAAGAAGAAATCATGAGTGATGATCCTAAAGTAATTGAGTTTTTACATAGTGTTAATGTTGATAAACCCATCCATCCAATTAGTAAATCAGATACGTTACGAACAACTCTTGTTACTGATTTTGGTGAATTTGCGCTTGACCAAACGACTTATGATCATTCCATTGATTATGAACTGGAACTTGAGATGATTGACGATTCTGTTAATGGTGAAGAACTATTTTTCAATTTTTTAGAAGAATATTCAATTAATTACAAACCATCAAGTCCAAAATTTTTACGCTCTCTTGTCGATTTTAAAGTGATTGACAAACTACCCCCAAAGTATTAAATAATGATTGTGTTTGTTGTGATACCTCACTTACAAATATTAGATGATAGATAATATTGATGCTATCATCTTTTTTTATGAGACTAAGTAGTCCCAGAGTCGCAAACAATTCTTTTTCGTTCTGATTTATCATTGGGATATAGAGGTGTACTTGGTTCTCTTTAAGTTCATAACTAATATTTTCGTTCATTACGAGTGTTTGTAATCGTTTTCCTTTATTGAACTCTGTGGTTATTCGTTTGTGTCGAGAACTTCCATACAGTTTAGATGATTTGATTGACAAAGCAATTGTGTAAAGGGTGCTGTTAAGCTTTAAACTGCCATAAGATAGTCTTTTTTCTTGGATTTCACTCCATAAATCAAGTCCTATACTAGATGCTTTGTTTAGTATTTGGCTTGTTATGTTTTCGATTTGATCAATATAAATATAGCTTTCTACTTGCTTATTTAGTTGAAATCCAAATTCTGATAAGTAAATTGGCGACTTAAAATATGTAACTTCTTCTAGAATAAGTGCATTTAATTTCCCGGGAAATACCGAACTTTTATTTAATTTGGAAATACTATATTCTAGTGTTTCTAAACTTTGATAACCAGTTAAGGTCTCATATTTTTTCCATAAACTTTTTACTGATAAATTATTAACTTCTGATAATCGCCCATAACCAACAATCCCTCGCTCTTTACGCTTGGTTTTACATAAGAAAAACAAAAAATCTTCATGTGAAAATTCACTAAATTTCTTGTTACTAAATCTCCAAAATGCGATTTTTCGATGACCATGCAAACGATGATATTCAATCATCTTATTGTCACTTACGTAAGCGATGGATGCCATAGACTATACCTCAATCTTTTTTCGATTATCTAAACTTCTTAACAAAGTTAACTCGTCGGTGTACTCAAGTTGTCCACCCATTGGTAGCCCTTGGGCCAGATGAGATACTAGGACTTTGTCTTTTAGTTTTCTAGCAATGTAAAGAGATGTTGTTTCACCTTCCATTGTCGAGTTTAGTGCAAGAATAACTTCTTTTAAATTGTGTTGTGCTTTCTTTACTAATGAATCAATTTCTAAATCTTCGGGCATAATATGATTCATCGGTGATATTAGCCCACCGGTCACATGATAAAGACCCTTGAACTCATTTAACCGTTCAATAGCTAGAATATCTCGGGGACTGCTGACAACCATTATAATGGAGTGATCACGATTGCTGTCTTTACAAATTGTACACAATTCTTCTTCACTGAAATTACCACAGTTACTACAAAATCGAATGGTTTGTTTGGTTTTAATCAGCTGATTAGAAAAGTTATTAACTTTTTCACTATCCCATTCAAGAACCTTTAGGGCATAGCGCTCTGCCGTCTTGTTTCCAACACCTGGCAGTTTTTTAAACTCTTCAATTAATTGTTGCAATGATTTTGGGTACATATTATTCCTCAACTATGAACTCACCAAATAGTTCTTCGATGAGCTGTTCTGGTTTTTTGATTGTAATTTCATTGGTTGTTTTTATCAACTTTTTAAGTTCTTGGTTTACTAGCTCTTTATTCGGAAGCTTATTTTCGTTATGGTCTTTCATAAAGACTTCAACTGTATTGTCGAAAACTTCTTTACTAACAAAGAAATAACTCTTGTTTGCTTCAAAGATTAAATCAAAGAGTTCTTTAGCCACCTCAATACTTTCTGGGGTGTTTAAGTTATCTGCTAATTGCTTCGTATTTGTAACAAACACATTAAGATAATCGCTTGATACCGCTAGTTGAGTATTGTTCACATTCCGTGTAATTCTCTTGTATTTCATGACGTTTTTATATTTAACTAGAGAACTTAATAATTCATTCTCTTTAATTCTTAGATTTTTATCACCAATAACCATTGCTTTAAGCAGTAAATCATCTATCTGTATTTCTAATTGTTCGACATTGTTGATTACTTCTGGTTTTAGCTCTGCTGTCGACTGTAACTGCTCTTCATTATTCTTTATTGTCGATTGTCTTTGTTCAATTTGATCGACCTTACGTGTTGGTTTTTCATTTGGTGTACTTATCTCTTTGTTTTTCCTATTGATATCAACTGGACGTGGTTTCTCATCAATCAAAAGTGCTTTCGTTTGAGTCAATCGAATTGCGCTGATTTCTAAGTATTGACGATAGTTTCCGTTAACTTTAGCTTGATTGATTATTTCCAACATTTCATTAATAATGTCAAGTAATTCGTTGTCTTTATTTCTTCTACTTAAAGAAATAACTGCATCAAGATATCTTAATGGGACACTTTCTTTATTTGTGGTTAGTGAAAAAATCATAGATTGTTTACATATTTCTATGATATCCACTACTAATTGCTTGTAATCAACACTATTTGATTCTAATTCAGAAAACAATTGGAAAGTTGTTTTTAAGTCCTTATCAAGAATCGCTTCAATTATAGCTAGTTTTTGTTCAGGTGTACAAATTTTGTAAACATCATATACATCTGCTACTTTAATAGGAAACTCACCATATGCAATCACTTGTTCACTTATTGTTAAAGCATCTCGCATTCCACCATCAGCAAGACGAGCAATCACTTCAATAACTTCTTCATCATACTCAATCTTTTCTTGTTCAAAGACTTCTTTTAATCTTTTAACGATTTCGCTAACCGAAACAAAAGAGAAATCATAACGTTGACATCTAGAAATAATAGTTGGAAGAACTTTTTGTATTTCTGTCGTTGCCAAGATAAAGACAACATGCTCTGGAGGTTCTTCCAGAGTCTTCAATAACGCATTAAAAGCCCCTATGGATAACATATGGACTTCATCGATAATATAAACTTTGTATTTCGCTTCAATTGGAGCATATTTAACTCGTTCAATTAAGTCACGAACATCATCCACCCCATTATTCGATGCGGCATCAATTTCTATAATGTCTGGATGATTGTCATGTAGCATTGATCGACAAATATCACACTCATTGCATGGAGCTTTATCGGGATGGATACAGTTTATCCCACGAGCAAAAAGCTTTGCGATGCTTGTTTTCCCCGTGCCACGAGGTCCGGTAAACAAGTACGCATGAGCTAATTGGTTTCTTCGAATTGCATTTTGTAATGTTTTAGTAACATGGGATTGTCCGACAACTTCACTAAAGGTTTGAGGACGATAAGCACGATAAAGAGATTTGTAAGCCATATCTGTCTCCTTTGCTATATTATATCATGAATACTCTTCTTATTTTGACTTCGTTTGTTCTTAAAGTAGGTTGTTAATACAGTAGAGCACTCTTCTTCTAAGATTCCGCCTTGTACAAATGGATAATGATTCAGGCCTTCAATTTCTAGAAAATTTGTTTTAGAACCATAAGCTCCGCCTTTAGGATCATACGCACCAAAATAGACGTTTTTAATACGTGCTTGTGTAATTGCTCCAGCACACATTAAACAAGGTTCCAATGTAACATAGAGATCACATTCATCAAGTCTCCATGTCCCAAGCTTATAACATGCTTTTTCAATTGCGATGATTTCAGCATGATGCAGCGCTTGTTGGTTTGTTTCCCTGAGATTAAATCCTGTTGCTATGACTATTCCATCTTTGACAATAACACAACCTACCGGAACTTCATCTAAATCTTCAGCTTCTTTAGCTTGTTTAAGTGCCATTTCCATAAAAGTTTGATTCATTATGTCTCCTTTGCCTACAAAAAAAGCTACCACACACGACAGAGCTGATGTAAGGCTGCTGTATTCCTACCCTGACCTGGTTGATCAGATATCGTTGTAGTAGCAA
>CAZWPP010000019.1:0-1250 GCA_964635335.1 uncultured Erysipelothrix sp.
TCTTTCGGATACTTAATTTTTGTTGAAAGCTTCGATTCGGTGTTAATTCTCAGTTAAAGTTCCGTTTAATACTTACAACCTTATAATTAACCTGTGATCCTGTTGAAAAAGGAATTCTCAGCGATGATAAAAATAGGAATGAAACATTGTTCTTTTAAAGAAAATAGAATTATAGAAACATATTTAAACCAAGACGCTTAACTTTGTTCGATTGCTAAAGAAATTAAAGAACATCGTTACCTTCATGTCCGAGCGAATGCTAGAAACAAATGCGGAATTCAAGATCTCTGTGTGAACATCAGATTATGCACACTCTGTCTTTCTGGAAAGTGTAAGTATTGCTCTGTAAGTAGATGCTCAGACTTGTATGATGACTTTGAGGAAGAACCTCACTGTAAGCAAGCGGCTAAGTATTCCTCTGTTTGTAATGACTGTGTAGAAAAATAGGAAAGTCACTAACCTAAGTTCTTCTATAAACAGAAACAGCTTAACGGGAATATGAAGAAAAAGGTTCTTTTCATAAAAGAGGACCACGATTGGATGCAGTTCAATTAGCTAGCCTAGACAAAAAGGAATAAGCATGAATCCACTTGATGTTAAGAAGCTTTGTTATGTGTCCAATCAGGTCAATAATTATCTAAGAAAATCACTGAGATTTCATTCTTCTTATCAAATTGCTTCAGAAATTCTAAATAAAAAGATGTTCGAGTTGATTAGATTGTCTGTTGCCCAACCAATTGACTTAAATCTTTTGTGCACCATTTAAAAACAATAACAGGACCACACCTACCCTAAATAGTTTTATTGGAACTTTCAAAGCAAATAAAATGTATCTTCCCATTAAAGATATTTTGTTGTGGTTTTTAATCCCTTTTTACAGCCACAGTATAAACTATTCTATTATTACTTAACATTAAAACTCACCAAAAAAGTTCCATATCATTACTGAATACGGAACTTCACTTACAACTCAAGCAGTATCATTTATAGTCTTGACATATACAAATAGATATGCTAGCATTAAAGTATAGAAATTAACCAAAGATTAATATATTTGATCTTACCCGATGTAAATAAGAGATATTGGAGTAATGCATATGAGTGACCCTTGGAGTTTATCGTTTATCAGTTAGAAACGATAAATTAAACTGTCCAGTTGAAGAAAATCAAATAAGAGTTTAACCTGGGATATCAAAACAATCTAAAAATTGAAAGGATACCAGACATGAAAAGAATAAAATCATTTTTAC
>CAZWPP010000019.1:1350-17322 GCA_964635335.1 uncultured Erysipelothrix sp.
AAATGAAACGGATATTAATGAATGAATGGGATTTCATTCTTGCAATTATTATTCAATCTTTTGTTTATTACACCATAGGTGGGTTTAGTATTATACAAAATTACCCTCTTTTATCCATTCTTTCTTTTGCGCTCTTATATAGTTTTATTAGATTATTTCGTATATTCATTATTGAAAAAGACAGGGAATAAGGATAATCGTTTTTCATTTCTTATCCCAAAACTTCCACCAAGATGTTTTAGAAATGTTATGAGGTTCGTTAAGAATCTCTTTTTCTTCTTCAACTTCATCTTTAATATCGCTTTTAAGTTCGAACTGTAGCTGTTGTTGGTCTAATAACTTATGAAGTGAATCAATATGTTCTGATTGCTTTCTAATTGCTTCAATAGTGTGGATAGACTACATTAATTAGGACTAAAAAGATAAGGTCATGGTAAAATAAATGTAAAGAATGAATGAATATTATTTTGACTAAGACGAAAGCGTAAGAAAAAATACTGATGAATTTAAACAACAAATGGTACCACTTTATACTAGTGGAAAACCACGTTCTGAAATCGTAAGGGAATATGATTTGACACCATCCGTTCTTAGAAAATGGATCGCTTATTATAACGAAACTGGATCATTTAAAGAACAAGACAATCGTCGTGATGAAGAGAATCGATTCATTGAACTCGAAAAATTAGTCTGACAATACCGAATGGAAAATGATATTTTAAAGCAAACAGCTCTATTGGTGGGACGAAAATAGGTGTATTAAAGCAAATAAGAAGAATCTTACCAATTAAAAAAATTGCTGTAGTATTTAATCCCTGTTTACAGCCACAGTATAAACTATTTTATTATTACTTAACATTAAAACTCACCAAAAAAGTTCCATATCATCACTGAATACGGAACTTTATTTGAAAACAGAACTTCACTTACCATTCAAGCGTTTCTTTCGAATAATCAGTAATCCATCCCCTACAGATTTATAGGTGACTACTAAGTCTTTACGAATTAACAAGTTTTCTTCGAAACTTTTGAGTTTACGAACCATACTTCTTAGATTTCTTCCTGAAATACTATCAACGTTATTTGTTAGTCCGTGAAAGTCGACATTATCGATGAAAATCATGCCTTCATTGTTTAAGTGTGGTAAGTACCTATCCAAGAATGCTTGGTTTTGTGCTTTTGCGGCATCAAAAATAATGAAATCATAGGTGTCGGTTGTTTCAAAAGTTAAGGCATCGTCATAGACCATTTTGATTAAAGGTTCTAACCCAAATTTCTTTACGTTTTCTTTTGCTAGAATATGACGTTCCATATCTCTTTCGATTGAAACAATTCTTGTGTTGGAATTACTAGCCAATACGATGGCTGAATAACCTACACAAGACCCTAGTTCTAAAATCAAGGATTTATTTTTTTTGTTTAAATGCTTAATAATTTCTGTTAGGACCTCAATGCTCATGATTGGATAGTTTTCTTGTAAGCATTGTTGTCTGAATGTTTCAAATATTTTCATATGAAAAAAGCGGTATAAATACCGCTCTTAGACAAACTCAATAACTGCCATTGGAGCGTTGTCTCCACGGCGTTGTACAGTTTTATTGACTCTAGTGTATCCACCATTACGTTCCATGTATTTAGGACCGATTTGATCGAATAAAACTTGTAGTGCTGTTTGGTCTTGGTTATTCTTGACGTTGAATAAAACTTGAGCAGCTTGACGGCGTGCATGCAAATCATTTCTTTTCGCAAGTGTTACAAGATTGTCAGCGACAGTTCTTAGTTCTAATGCTCTTTTTTCGGTAGTTGTTATTGAACCGTTGATTACAAGTGACGTAACTAGGTTACGTAACAATGATTTACGATGAGCAGATAATACTCCTAATTTACGATTTTTCATTTGAAAGTCCTCCTTTACTTGTTTTCAAAACCCTTGAAGCCTAAGCCAAGGTCGTGAAGTTTATCCTTCACTTCTTTGAGTGATTTCTTCCCTAAGTTACGGACTTTCATCATATCTTCTTCCGTCTTTTGGGTTAATTCTTCTACTGTTTGAATGCCTGCTCGTTTTAAGCAATTATATGAACGTACTGATAAATCTAAGTCTTCAATCATCATTGTCGATTTAGGTTTTTCTTTTCCTTCAATACTCGGTTTAATGACAGAATCAACTGCTACTAATCCTTCTTCTAGTTCAACAATTAAGCCGAAATAGTCAGTTAGTATTTTAGCAGCTTGAGCAAGTGCTTTTTGAGGAGCAATTGACTCATCTGTCCAAACTTCTAGAGTTAAACGATCATACAAAGACGTTAAACCAACTAAAGCAGGTTCTACGTTATAAGCAGCTCTTTTTACTGGCGTGTAAATCGAATCGGTATAGATAGTTCCTATCCCTAAGCTTGCTTCTTTGTGAAGAGTTTTGTTAACATCTTGTGCTACGTAGCCTCTTCCGTTTTTAACTTTTAGTTCCATTTCGATAACACCCTTGTCACCAAGAGTACAAATTACAGTGTCTGGGTTAACTAAGTGGACACCTGCAGGTAGTTGTAAATCTGCTGCAGTGACTACTTTAGGTCCTTTTTCAGACAAACGTAATGTGTATGATTCTTCATTATCGATTGTTAATATTAAATCCTTTAAATTTAGTAAGATGGCTGTCACATCTTCATTAACACCTGAGATTGAAGAGAATTCGTGTTGAACACCTTCAATTTTTAGTGAATAGACAGCTGCCCCTGGTAATGAGGACAGTAATACACGTCTTAGTGCATTTCCCAAAGTGTCACCGAACCCTCTTTCAAGTGGTTCTATCACGAATTTACCATAATTCGCTTGTTCATCTGCCGCTTTGATTTTAAATGTTGCACGCTCAAATTTTTGCATAAACTGTTACCTCCGTATCGTTTTTCAATTAACCACGTGGTCGTTTTGGTGGACGACATCCGTTGTGTGGAACTGGTGTGTTATCGTTGATAACGCTAATATCTAATCCTGCTGTTTGTAAAGAACGTACTGCAGCTTCACGTCCAGGTCCTGGACCTTTGACAGAAACTTCAACAGTTTTCATACCATTTTCGACAGCAACTTTTGCTGCTGCTTCACTTGCTTGTTGAGCAGCGAAAGGTGTTGATTTACGTGATCCCTTATAACCAAGTGCACCTGCACTTGACCAAGAGATAACATTTCCTTGTTCATCAGTAATAGTAACGATAGTGTTGTTGAAAGTAGAGTGAATATGAGCCACACCTTTGGCTATATTCTTTTTAACGCGACGTTTACGAACTACTTTTGTCTTTTGCTTTGCCATTGTTTTCTCCTTTACACTCTATTTCTTCTTGTTAGCAACTGTACGACGTGGTCCTTTACGTGTACGTGCATTTGTTTTAGTTCTTTGTCCACGAACAGGTAATCCTCTTCTGTGACGAAGACCACGGTATGTACCAATTTCCATAAGACGTTTAATGTTCAATGATTCTTCACGACGTAAATCACCTTCGGTTTTTATAGTATTGACTTCATTACGAATGTCATTTACTTGTTCGTCAGTTAAATCTTTTACACGGATGTCTCTAGAAATTCCGGTTTTATCTAAAATCTTTTGGGCAGTGGATAATCCAATGCCGAATACATATGTCAATGATACTTCTACACGTTTATTACGTGGAATATCAACGCCTGCTATACGAGCCATAATTTATCTCCTTATCCTTGTCTTTGTTTGTGTTTAGGGTTTTCACAAATTACCATGACGCGTCCTTTTCGTTTGATAACGCGACATTTATCACAAATTGGCTTGACTGATGGTTGTACTTTCATTGTGGTTCCTCCTTTTATTTGTGTCTAAATGTAATGCGGCCACGTGTTAAATCATACGGTGATATCTCAACCGTGACACGGTCGCCTGGTAAAATGCGAATGTAGTGCATACGGATTTTACCAGAAACGTGAGCCAGAATCTCGTGTCCATTTTGTAATTTTACTTTGAATTGAGCATTTGGAAGCGTATCTTCTACGATTCCATCAATTTCTATAACGTCTTGTTTACCCATTAAATCCCTCCTGAGGTGTTAGTGTTGTTAGTATTTCACAACCATCTTTCGTAACGACGATGGTGTGTTCGTAATGAGCTGTCAAACTCTTATCTTTTGAGATAACTGTCCAATCATCACTCAATACTTTGGTAAAAGGTTTTCCCAGGTGAACCATAGGTTCAATACAGATGGTCATCCCTTCTTTAAGAAGTATTCCTTTATTTGGTTGGCCGTCATTAAATACAGCTGGGTCTTCATGGAGGTTTTTACCTATTCCATGTCCCGTATAATCCATCGGGATTGAGTAACCAAATTGCTTAATGTATGAACCAATCGCATAGGATACATTTCCTAAATACGTCCCTGCTTTAACATGTTTGAGACCTTCATATAGCGAGTCCTTGGTCACTTGCATCAGATTTTTAGCTTCATCACTAATATTTCCGACCGCAAATGTCCAAGCCCCGTCTCCATGATAGCCTTTATAGTTAGCACCGACATCGATTGTGATGATATCTCCTTCTTTGAGAATGGTTTTTTTATTCGGTATTCCGTGAACTAGCACTTCATTAACCGATGCACAAACCGAACCAGGAAATCCTTGATAATTAAGAAAGCTTGGGGTCGCTCCATGTGAACGTATCGTTTCTTCGCAGATTCGATCGAGCTCAAAAGTGCTGACACCTGGTTTGATGTGCGGTTCCACTACTTCTAGTGTTTTAGCAACTATCCAACCTGCTTGTCTCATCAAGTTAATTTCTCTTTCCGATTTTGTATTAACCATTCAATGCCTCCAAAGCTTTTTTTAAATCTTTCCAGACTCCATCTACTGGTTGGCCCGCATCAATTTGAATGACATCGCCTTTCCCAATATAGAAATCTATCACTGGTTTTGTTAAATGCTCATATTCAGTAAGCCTAATTTTAAGTTGATCCGTCGTGTCATCAGAACGTTGATAGAGTTCTCCGCCACAGATGTCACAGACTCCTTGAACTTTAGGTTTATGGTTATGAATGTTGTAGATTGCTCCGCAATCTTTACACAGTCTTCTTCCTGTGATACGTTCTTCAAGAATTTCAAAGTCAACATTAAGATTGATTACGATATCTAATTCTTTATCTAAATCATCCATTGCTTTTTCGAAAGCACCTGTTTGAATCATCGTTCTAGGAAAACCATCGAGTAAATAACCTTTGACACAATCAGGTTGTGCAAGACGTTCTTTCACCATCGTAATGGTAACATCGTCTGGGACAAGTAATCCGTGATCAATGTATTGTTTTGCTAATTTACCTAATGGAGTTTCTTGACGAATTGCTTCACGAAACATTTCTCCACTTGAAATATGAGGAATATTGTAATGTTCTTTTATGCGTTCAGCCATTGTACCTTTTCCGGCTCCCGCAACACCCATAATTAATATGTTCATTATTCGCCTCTCTTAAATCCGGTATATCTGCGTTGAGTTAATTGTGATGTTAAACCCTTCATTGTTTCTAAAGCAACACCAACAACGATGATAATTCCTGTTCCTCCTAATGCAACTTGTTGTGGAACATCAGTTACCATAGGGATAATATGAGGTAATAAAGCAATAAATAATAAGAATGCAGCACCTAAGACAGTAATTCTATTTAATACCGATGAAATATACGTACGAGTTGCTTCACCAGGACGAATACTTACAACATAAGTACCATTCTTTTGTAGATTTTCTGAAATCTTCTTAGGGTCTACTGTTAAGTTAGTATAGAAGAAAGTAAAGAGGATAATTAATATCGAATAGATAATTAATCCCGGAATAGTTTGTAAACTAAATATACTATTTAAGAAATTGTACGCAGATCTTGACCAATCATAATTCAAGAAACTTAGAATAGTAATTGGTGCAGTCATAATTGCACTTGAAAAGATAACTGGAATAACAGAAGCTGAGTTAATTTTTAATGGTAAATAGTTTTTATCCGATTTCTTTTGTACTAACGAGCTTGATGTGTATTGAATTGGTATACGTCTTTCAGCGTTTGTCATAAAAATGACAAGTACGACGATGAATACATAAATCAATAGATACAGTATAAAGTTGAAAACACCTATTACAGTAACACCTTCTCCTAAAAGAATATTGAAAACTGTAACGACTTGTGAAGGAAGAGATGAAACAATTCCAGCAAAGATTATTAAGGATGTCCCGTTACCGATACCTTTTTTAGTGATTTGATCACCAATCCATAGTAAGAACATAGATCCAGCAACCATGACTAGTGCTGCTTGGAAATACCCTGTCCATGAACTGTCAATAACAATTCCTGGATTAGATGTGTTAGTTGCAATTAACATTGAGATTGCTTGTACAAAACCTAACACAACTGCTAAATAGCGAGTATATCGATCGAGAGTTTTTCTTCCTTGTTCACCTTCTTTTTGAAGACTAGTGAAGTAAGGAATGACATCCATTGCTAATAATTGAAACACAATGGATGCTGTGATGTAAGGTCCAACCCCTAATGCGAAAATTGAGAAGGATTGGAGTGCTCCACCACCTAATAAATTCATCATTTCTACGATGGAATTCGTGGTTGTTAAACCTCCAGCAAGAAGGTATTCATTAACATTTGGGACTAAGATATGTGCTCCTAAACGAAACACTAATAGACACGCGAATGTGAATAGAAATTTCTTACGGATATCAGCATTTTTGAATAAATCTACATATGTCTTAAACATATTAGATCACCTCAGCTTTTCCACCTGCTTTTTCGATAGCCGTTTTAGCAGATTCTGAGAACTTGTTAGCTTTAACAACTAATTTCTTAGTTAAGTTTCCTTGTCCAAGTACTTTTAGGCCATCTAACTGCTTTTTAACAACACCAAGTTCTAATAGAGATTCTAGTGTTACTTCAGTGTTGTCTTCGAGTTGTTCTAATGCATCTAGGTTTACAATGGTGTATTCAACACGCCATTTGTTATTAAATCCACGTTTTGGTAAACGACGATACAAAGGAGTTTGTCCACCTTCAAATCCGATTGCGACTCCCCCACCACTTCTAGAGTTTTGACCAGTTTGTCCACGTCCGGATAGTTTACCTAATCCAGAACCATGTCCACGGCCAACACGCTTGCGTGTTGTTCTTGCGCCATCGTTATAGGTTAATTCGTGTAATTTCATGATATCCCTCCTATCGAATGCTTTCTACTTTTACTTCACGTAGTTTAGCAACTTCGTTGACAGTCTTAAGATTTTTTAATCCTTCGAATGTTGCACGGACCATGTTAATTGGTGTTCTTGACCCAATACATTTAGTTAAGATATCATTGATTCCTGCTAATTCTAGAACGATACGGATAGATCCACCTGCGATAACTCCAGTACCTTCTGATGCTGGAATTAAGCGTACTTCTCCTGCTCCATAACGTCCAGTAATTGGATGTGGAATTGTAGAGTTGTTGATGATTCTTACATCGATGATGTTCTTTTTAGCTTCTTCGACACCTTTTTTAATTGCATCAGGAACTTCGTTAGCTTTGCCTAATCCAAAACCTACGCGTCCTTTTTTGTCTCCTACAACAACTAGTGCTGAGAAACGGAATTTACGACCACCTTTTACAACTTTAGTGACACGGTTAATCGTAACTACACGTTCTTCGAACTCTTGTTCTTGTTTAAAGTTTCTTCTTGGTCTACGATCTTGACTCATTTACAAATCCTCCTAAAATTGTAAGCCAGCTTCACGAGCTGCTTCAGCGAGTGCTTTTACTCTGCCGTGATAAACATAACCACCGCGATCAAATACGACTTCAGTGATGTTTGCGTCTTTAGCAAGCTTAGCAATTTCAGCGCCAACTTGTTTCGCCGCATCTATGTTTCCACCATGTTCAAGTTTCAATTGTAAACTGCTTGCGCTAACAAGTGTTTGCTTTGAAATGTCATCAATGATTTGTGCATAGATGTTTGTGTTCGAACGGAAGACGTTGAGACGAGGACGAAGAGAAGTTCCATGAATCTTGTTACGCATTCTACTGTGTCTCTTAACACGTTTAGCGTTTTTATCAATCTTTTTGAGCATAAATTTTCTTTCTCCTTCCTACTATTTCTTCCCAGCCGTTTTACCTTCTTTACGGCGTACGTGTTCATCTTTGTAACGAATCCCTTTACCAAGGTAAGGTTCAGGTTTACGAGTATTACGGACATTTGCCGCAAATTCGCCAACAACTTGTTTGTCGATTCCTTCAACAGATACACGTGTATTCTTTTCAACAGCAACTGCTAATCCATCAATAATCTCAAATTCTACAGGATGTGAATATCCAACATTGAGTACTAATTTATTACCATTTACTGCTGCACGATATCCAATACCTACGATATCGAGTTCTTTTTTAAATCCTTGGTTAACTCCCTCAACCATGTTATTAATGAGTGAACGAATTGTTCCATGAAGTTGTTTAACAGCTTTTTGATCGTTTGGACGAGCTACTGTAAGTATCCCATCTTCAATCTTGATATCATAAATTGGGCTGAAGGTGCGTGTTAGAGTCCCTTTAGGACCTTTTACAGTCACCTCATTGCCATCCGTAATTATTACTTCAACGCCAGATGGAATGGTAATCGCTTTATTTCCGATACGTGACATTTAGTTTCCTCTTTCTACCAAACGTAAGCAAGCACTTCGCCGCCTACGTTCTTCTTGCGTGCATCGCGATCAACCATCAAACCGTTTGAAGTTGAGATGATTGCGATACCAAGTCCATTGAGTACACGTGGTAAATCTGTTGATTTTGCGTAAACACGTAGACCTGGTTTAGAGATTCGTTTTAGTCCACTAATAATTCTTTCATTGTTTGGACCATATTTCAAATCTACTGTTAATGTTTTCTTAAGATCGCCTTCAACGCGAAAATTAAGAATGAAACCTTCTTCTTTTAAAATGCGAGCGATTTCTAACTTTTCTTTACTCGCAGGGATTGCTACTGATTCGTGACGTGCTTGAATGCCGTTACGAATTCTTGTTAGCATATCCGCAATTGGATCTGTCATATTCATCTGATATTCTCCTTACCAACTTGCCTTTTTGACACCAGGTAATTGACCTGCATAAGCCAATTCTCTGAAGCAGATACGACAAATTCCATATTTACTAATTACAGAGTGAGGACGTCCGCAGCGAGAACAACGAGTGTACTCACGTACTTTGAACTTTTGAGGGCGACTTTGTTTATTGATCATCGATTTTTTTGCCATCTAGTTTATCCTCCTACTATTTCTTAGCAAAAGGCATTCCTAACTCTTGTAAAAGAGCGTAGCCTTCTTCATCTGTTTTTGCGCTTGTAACAATAATAATGTCCATTCCACGTAAACGGTTAATTTTATCGTAGTTGATTTCAGGGAAAATTAATTGTTCTTTTACCCCTAAAGTATAGTTTCCACGACCATCAAATGCATTTGATGAAACTCCACGGAAATCTCTTACACGTGGTAAAGAAACGTTAACAAGTCTGTCAAAGAAATGCCACATTTTTTCTCCACGCAATGTTACTTTACAACCAATAGCCATTCCTTCACGAAGTTTGAAGTTCGCGATGGATTTTTTAGCTTTAGTTATAACAGGCTTTTGTCCAGTAATTTGTGTTAGTTCTTTGACTGCATCTTCAAGTGCTTTAGGATTTGCGATTGCATCACCAACACCCATGTTAACAACAATTTTTTCTAACTTAGGTACTTGCATTACTGAAGTGTATTCAAATTTTTTAGTCAATGCACCAACGACATCGTTTTTATATGTTTCTTGTAATCTACTAGCCATTTGCATCTCCTACTTAACAAGTTGTCCGCTCTTTTTGAAAAAACGAACCTTGTTTCCTTTACTATCTGTTTTATATCCAACTCGAGTTGCTTGTTTTGTTTTAGCATCATAAAGTTGAACGTTGGATACATGAATCCATCCTTCTTTCTCAATAATTCCACCATCTGGGTTTTGTTGAGTTGGTTTCATGTGTTTCTTTTGTAAATTAACTCCTTGGACCATCACTAGTTCTTTTTTAGGATCAACTTTGATGACATCACCAACAGTTCCCTTAAATGATCCAGAGATAATCATTACTTTATCACCATTTAATATTCTCATTTAAAGTTCCTCCTAAAGTACTTCCGGTGCAAGTGATACGATCTTCATGAAGTTCTTATCACGTAGTTCGCGAGCAACAGGTCCAAAGATTCTGGTGCCACGTGGTGTCATATCATCTTTAATGATGACGCATGCATTATCATCAAAACGGATATAAGAACCGTTTTCACGACGTAATCCGTATCTTGTTCTAACGATGACTGCTTTTACGACGTCCCCTTTTTTAACAGTTCCGCCTGGTGTAGATTCTTTAACAGTACAAACAATAATGTCTCCAATGTTTGAGAATCTTCTTACGGATCCACCCAATCCTCTAATAACTAAGACTTCTTTTGCGCCAGTGTTGTCAGCGACATTCAGTCTGGTTTCCTTATGTATCATAATTTCAACCTCCTAAAGTACTACTGCTTCTTCAACAACTTTAATTAAACGGAATCTTTTTGTCGCTGATAGCGGACGAGTTTCCATAATTTCTACAATGTCATTGAGTTTAGCAGTGTTGCTTTCATCATGTGCAGTAAACTTCTTAGAATACTTAACGCGTTTTCCATAGAGTTTGTGACGTTTAGATGTAGTAACTTCAACAATAATTGTCTTGTCATTTTTATCTGAAACAACTTTTCCTCTATATACTTTACGATGATTAATTCTTTCCATTTTATGCCTCCCTACTTCGTTTCACTAAGCTCACGCTCAGTGATAACAGTTTTGATACGTGCGATTGTCTTACGTACCTCTCTGATTTTCAAAGGATTCTCTAGTTGCCCAGTCGCCTTTTGAAAACGGAGGGTAAAGAGCTCTTCTTTAAGTGAATCAATTTCTTTGTTTAAATCAGTCGTGGATTTATCTCTAATATCTTTAATTGACATGCTTATAGTACCTCCTCACCTTTTTTTACAAATTTACATTTAACAGGTAGTTTGTGTGATGCTAAACGGAACGCTTCTTTTGCTACTTCTTCAGTAACTCCAGCGATTTCAAACATAACTCTACCTTTTTCAACAACTGCAACCCATCCTTCTGGAGCCCCTTTACCGGAACCCATACGAACTTCAAGAGGTTTCTTTGTAATAGCTAAGTGAGGGAATATTTTAATCCACACTTTACCACCACGCTTCATATATCGAGTCATCGCGATACGTGCAGCTTCGATTTGACGGTTAGAAATGTAGTTACCATCCATAGCTACTAAGCCATATTCACCGTAAACTACTTTTTTTCCACCTTTAGCAAGACCTTCGTAACTAAGACGGTGTGGTCTTCTAAATTTAGTTCTTTTTGGCATTAACATAGTAATTAATTACCTCCTTGTTCAACCGCGTCTGTATTACCTTCAGCTGGTTGGCTATCTTGACGTTGGCCACGAGGTTTACGATCTTGACGATCATTTTTTTGACCACGACGAGGTTTTTTACGATTACGATCGTTGAACTTAGGTGCTTCTGGTTCAGTTACCATTTGTCCAGGAAGAATTTCTCCACGACAAATCCAAACTTTAACTCCTAATTTCCCGAAAGTAGTATCTGCTTCGTAGTGAGCATAATCAATGTCAGAACGTAGTGTATGCAATGGAACGATTCCTTCAGAATATCCTTCTGAACGAGCCATATCTGCTCCAGCAAGACGACCAGAAACTAGAGTTTTGATTCCTTTAGCTCCAGAACGCATAGTTCTTTGAATAGCTTTCTTTTGTGTGCTTCTAAATGAAGCACGGCCTTCAAGTTGTTCAGCGATATTACGAGCAACGATGTTAGCATCTAAATCAGGGTTCGCAATTTCAAGTACTTTGACATGTAATTGGTTTCCTGCAAGTTTCTTTTCTAATGCTTTTTTGATGCGTTCAATATTTTCACCGTTTTGTCCGATAACCACACCTGGGCGTGATGCACGAATAATGATTTCAATTCTGTTTTTTGAACGTTCAATTTCAATGCGTGATATATAAGCAGCTTTTAGTTCCTTAGTTAGATACTTACGGATATCCATATCTTCTTTTACGAATTTACTATAGTCTTTATCATTTGCGTACCAACGAGATTGCCAGTCACGGATGACCCCTGTACGCATTCCAATAGGATTAACTTTTTGTCCCATATCTAACCTCCTAAACTCTTTCTGCCACAACTACTGTGATGTGACTTGTTCTTTTTAGAATTGGTGCAGCACTTCCTTTAGCACGAGGTCTAAAACGTTTCATTGTTGCACCTTCGTCTGCATAACAAGCTTTGATAAATAACTTATCTGCATTCAAGTTGTGGTTGTTTGTTGCGTTTGCTACTGCTGATTTTAATACTTTACCAATAATAGCAGCACCTTTGTTTGGTGTATAACGTAGTAAAGCTGTAGCTTGTTCTACATCTTTTCCACGAACCTCGTCTAACACTAAACGTGCTTTACGAGCAGACAGGCGTACTGTCTTCGCGACTGCTTTAACTTCCATTACTTACGACCTGCTTTCTTATCATCTGAACCGTGTCCACCATATTTACGTGTTGGAACGAATTCTCCTAATTTGTGTCCGACCATGTCTTCTGTGACATACACAGGAACATGTTCTTTGCCGTTATAAACCGCAAACGTATGTTCAACAAACTGAGGGAAGATCGTAGAACGACGTGACCATGTCTTAATTACTTCTTTTTTACCGCTTTTTGCGACAGCATCCACTTTCTTTAATAGATAATCATCACAGAAAGGGCCTTTTTTCAAACTTCTAGCCATACTTTAATCAATCTCCTTTCGTTTATTTCTGATTGCGGCGACGTACAATTAAGTCGCTCGATTTAAGTTTAGATTTACGAGTCTTAACACCCATAGCTTTTTTGCCCCAAGGAGTCATTGGTGATGGACGACCAATTGGTGTACGTCCTTCCCCTCCTCCGTGAGGGTGGTCATTAGGGTTCATTGCAGAACCACGAACTGTTGGGCGAACGCCCATCCAACGTGTTCTACCAGCTTTACCAAGATTAACTAGTGAATGGTCAGAGTTTCCGACTTCTCCAATTGTTGCACGGCAAGTACCTAAGACTTTACGAACTTCTCCAGAAGTTAGTTTTAATGTTACATAACGATCTTCAACACCAAGTACTTGTGCACTTGCTCCTGCAGAACGAACCATTTGTCCACCTTTACCAGGTTTAAGCTCAATGTTATGTACCAAAGTACCTTCAGGGATATTTCTTAATTCAAGTGAGTTTCCAACTTTAATATCAACTTGTTCTCCAGAGATTATTTCTGTTCCAATAGTAATATTTTTTGGAGCGATGATATATCTCTTTTCACCATCTACATAGTTCACTAGACAGATATTTGCGGAACGGTTTGGATCATATTCAATGGTTGCTACTCTAGCTGGAATATTGTCCTTATTACGTTTGAAATCGATAATTCTGTATTTTTGTTTATGTCCGCCCCCGATGTGACGTGTTGTGATGCGACCTAGGTTGTTACGGCCACCGTTTCTACTTTGTTTTTCGACAAGTGATTTCTCTGGTTTAACTTTTGTTAACCCTTTGTAATCAAGTCCTGTCATTCCTCTACGACCTGGCGTGGTCGGTTTATAGACTTTAATCGCCATTGGATGTTTTCCTCCTTACGCATTTTTCCGGAAATAGCGTATTTCTTCCGATATTTGTTATGAAGTTTTTTATAGAACTTCGATTTTTTGTCCTTCAGCTAACTTAACGATAGCTTTACGAACTGCTGAAGTATAACCTGTGTATTTTCCAACTCTCTTTTTCTTAGGACGAGTGTTTAGGATGTTTACTTTTTCAACTTTAACTTTCCAGATTGCTTCTACAGCTTGTTTGACATGAATCTTATTAG
Source organism: uncultured Erysipelothrix sp. (assembly GCA_964635335.1). Classification (GTDB taxonomy): domain Bacteria; phylum Bacillota_I; class Bacilli_A; order Erysipelotrichales; family Erysipelotrichaceae; genus DUUI01. The sequence goes on from CAZWPP010000019.1 coordinate 15,327, forward strand.
CACCTTTCGCTACTGCGAAGGTAATTACTCTTCCATCTTGTCCTATAGCTACTGATTTTTCAGTATAAATTGGATAAAGGATAATGTCTCTTGGATTTGCACTCATTACGCTAATACCTCCCCAGCTAGCTCTGCAGCTGCTTTTGTGAAGACGATGTTATGTGAATTCATAACATCATAGACATTGATTTGATCAACTGTAATCATTAAACAGTTCTTTAAGTTACGTAATGAGTAGAATGCATTTTCTGCATCTTCCATTCCATCAACTACGAATACTACTTTTTTCTCTAAATTTAATGTGTTCAGTACTTTGACCATTTCTTTTGTTTTAATCTCAGCAAATGCCAAGTTTTCAACAACTTTTAGTTCGTTATCTAAAACCTTTTGGCTTAAGATAGAACGAATAGCTAAACGACGAACTTTACGATTTAGTTTTGTTGTATAGCTTCTAGGTGTAGGACCGAAAACGATTCCACCACCACGCCATTGAGGAGCACGGATAGATCCTTGACGAGCACGTCCAGTTCCCTTTTGTCTCCAAGGCTTTCTTCCACCGCCACGAACTTCGTCACGACCTTTTGTCTTGTGTGTTCCTTGACGTAATGAATTTCTTTGTAAGTTAACTGCATCGAATAATACTTGCTTATTTGGTTCAATTCCAAATACTGCTTCAGCTAATTCAATTTCAGAAACTGCATCACCATTTAAATTTAATAATTTTACTGTTGGCATGACTATTCCTCCTTACCTGAAGTTAAATCAATAAGTTCAACTGCATCGACTTTCTTAACACGTTTGCATGTTGTCTTAATTGTGACCATTCCTTTTCTTGGACCAGGAACGTTCCCTTTAATTAAGATGTAGTTGTTTTCTGCATCAACCTTGATGATTTCTAGGTTTTGATTTGTTCTCATCTTGAACCCTTCTTGACCAGCTTTGATCATTCCAGGCTTAATACTTGCCACGTTAATCCCCATGTTCGCAAACGAACCAGGAGTTCTATGTGACCCAGAACCGTGTGATTTAGGTCCAATTGTTTGGTTGTTTCTGTAGATAGCTCCCATAAACCCTTTACCACGTGATTTTCCACGAACATCAACGATGTCGCCTGCTTCGAAGAAATCAGCTTTGATTTCTGCTCCGACTTCAAATTCTTGAAGTTGATCGCATTCGAATTCACGATAGTAACGTTTAGCAGCTACACCTGCTTTGTCAGCATGTCCTTTAGCTGGTTTGTTAACTAAACGTTCTGGTTTATCTTCATAACCTAATTGAACTGCTTGATAACCATCTGTTTCGACGGTTTTCTTTTGTGCTACAACATTAGGAAGCACTTCCACAACAGTGACTGGAACTAAGGTACCATCTGTTAAGAATACTTGTGTCATTCCTAATTTACGTCCGATTAATCCTTTCATTGTTTACCTCCCTAAAGTTTGATCTCGATATCAACACCACTTGGCAGATCAAGACGTGACATAGCGTCAATTGTTTCTGCAGATGGCCCGATAATCTCAATTAGACGTTTGTGCGTTCTAATTTCGAATTGTTCACGAGAATCCTTGTCTTTGTGTACCGCTCTTAAAATCGTTACGATTTGTTTTTGAGTTGGAAGCGGAACTGGTCCAACAACTTTTTGAGCGCCGTGATTTGTTGCTGTTTCTACAATTTTTTGTGCAGCACTATCAATAGTACGATGCTCATACGCCTTCAGACGAATGCGAATACTGTTTTTTGCCATGGTATCCTCCTTTTTTTCACCTGTTTATCTTTTGATAAACCTGCTCGGTGCGAATTACCCGGACTTCTCACTGACCATGACAACGCGTCTCAGTGTGCCGGCAACCTCGCACGTCTGTGCAGTAGCCTTACTATAATACAATAAAAAAAAGGCTAGCGCAAGCCTTTTTTAGTTGATTTTATTATAAAGAATATCTACTTTAATTCCAAATGTAAGTTCCGATTTGGTAATCAAATGGAACTTAGTCTTGTA
>CAZWPP010000020.1:0-17178 GCA_964635335.1 uncultured Erysipelothrix sp.
CTTTGTTCTATATCTTTGGTCACTAGCATCCAGACGATAAACGTTAATACCGCAATGGCCATCACCGAAGGAACAAATATTCCTGAAATTTTATCAACCAACTTTGAAATAGGAGCTTTATGAGCTTGGGCATCTTCCACTAACTTCACGATCTTCGCAAGCTTCGTATCACCTAAAATAGCCGTTGCTTGAATGGTAATGGTTCCACTGGCATTCATCGTTCCCATAATAACTGTGTCTGAAACATCTTTATCAACCGGAACACTTTCTCCTGTAATCATCGATTCATCAACGGCACTATGGCCACTCACAATCACTCCATCTACAGGAATAGAACTCCCTGGTTTAACAAGAATTAAGTCACCCAGTGCAATTTCATCACTATCAATCTCAATTTCCAGACCATCCTTCAGAAGCGTTGCGGTTTTAGGCTTCAAGTTCAACAAAGCTTCAATGGCCTCTGATGTCTGACCTTTACTTTTGGCTTCCAAATACTTACCAAACATAATCAACGCTAGTACCACTACTGCTGATTCATAATACAAATGATGAACTGCGTGATGATCACCCATAAACAATAAGATTGTGTTATAGACAGAGTAAATAATCGCTGCTCCAGTACCAACTGCTACCAGTGAATCCATATTCGGTGCTTTTCGAAACAAGTTCTTGATTCCTCTGGTGTAGAAGTTTCTACCTAAATAAACAACACCGATTGAAAACAGAATTTGTGTAACCGCAAAATTCTGTGGGTTCACATCGGGATGAATAATCTCTGGAAGTGGCAAACTGAATTGTCCCAACATTGTACTCATCGCAATATACATGACGATAAAGGCTAACACTAAAGCAACAATGACTTCATGTTTCTGTTTCTTCAATTTTACTTTTTGTTCATCATACCGTGAAGATGTCATCGCCACATGAACTTTGGCTTGATAGCCACTATTTTCAATCTGATGAATAATCTCAGGTGTTTTCACCAAGCCTGGATTAAAGATAACTTTCGCTTGATTGCTAATAAGATTCACAACAACTGAATCAACACCCTTCAACTTTGAAACATCCTTCTCAATCGTATTCACACACATTGCACAGGTCATTCCATCGACATCCAAAACAACTTCTTTCAATTCATTGATCACAGCTCCATCATAACCTGCATCTTGTACTGCTTTAATAATCGCAGAGTCACTGACAGTATCACTCATCGTAACAGTTGCTTTATTGGTCAGTAAGTTAACTTCACTAAGCTCAACTCCCTCAACTTTAGAGATGGCTTTCTGAACAGCACTGCTACACATAGCACATGTCATGCCCTCGATTGTATAGGTCTTTTCTTTCATACACTCACCTTCTTTAACAAATCAATGACTTCATTCATCTTTTCATGCTTCAAGTCTTCATCATCACTATCAAACGCTTCAAAGACACAATGAGACATGTGTTGTTTGATTAATAAATTGTTGGCTTTCTTAATCAAAGCACTTACTGCCATAATTTGATTAGAAACATCGACACAATAGCGATCTTCCTCCACCATTTTAATGGAAGCTTCTAAGTTTCCTTGAGCTATCTTTAAGAGTCTTGCGACTTCTTTTTTCTCTTTATTCATACGTCACCTCTATCCCCTATGGGGGGGGGTACTCATACTTTATAACAAACCAAATATTTAGTCAACCTTTTTGCTAAAAAAAAGAACAACCGAAGTTGTTCTACTCTTCAAATAAACTGTTTAAAGCAATCTCCATCATGTGAGTGAATGAGTTTTGTCTCTCTTCAGCCGTTGTTTCCTCTTTTGTAATTAAATGATCACTACAAGTGATTAAACAAGCAGCATTTTTCCCTAAGTATCTAGCGTTCGCAAATAATCCAAAACTTTCCATTTCAACCACTAGTGCTTGATGTTCATCATAAATGGTTTCAACATGACTACTATCTGCACGATAGAAAACATCGGATGAATGAATCGTTCCTTTAAAGATAGGATATCCTAGTTTTTGTGCAGAACGTTCAAGTTTACTGTTAAGTTCAGCACTTGGTTTTAAGGTGTCTTCTTCAAAACCAAAGGCTGCTTTCGCAAAACTACTTTCTGAATAAGCTGCTTCAGCCAAAACAACATCGTATAGATTTACTTTTGTTGTGTAAGCTCCTCCTGAACCAATCCGAATAATGTTCTTAACATTATAAACTGTATACAGTTCATACGAATAAATCCCGATACTAGGCATCCCCATTCCAGATCCCATTACAGTGACTGGTTTTCCTTTGTATGTTCCTGTGTAGCCAAACATGTTACGAACTGAATTAATTTGTACTGGATTTTCTAAAAATGTTTCCGCAATAAACTTAGCACGAAGTGGATCTCCTGGCATTAAGACTGTTTCAGCGATTTCATTAGGTTGTGCAGAAATGTGTGGTGTACTCATAAATATTACCTTTCTTTTTCTTTTATTGTATCATAATTGTCTATTAATCAAAATAAGAAACACCAGTTCTTAAGCTTTCTAGTGCCGTTCTTATTTCAATTTCACTATTCTTAATTGATAATTCAGGTAAATCATCAATCCCAAAATACTTAGTTTCAGTTACTTCGTGAGAAAAGTGATTATCTCCATCGATGATTTCACCTGAAAAATAGAGAACATACTCACTAATCAATGATTGCATCTTGGGTTTATATTTATCTCTAAAAAAGACCCCTAATAACTTCTGAATGTCTACAGTGTACCCAGTCTCTTGTAAGCATTCTTCGGCTGCAGTTTGTTTGGGGCTATCAAAGACATCACACCATCCCCCTGGTAGTGAATATTTTCCATCCGCTGCTTCTTTAACCATTAAAAATTGCCCATCTTGATTCATCAAGATTACCCGAACACTGATACTAGGTGTTGGGTAGAGATCTCGTTCATAGAACCCTGTTTCTAAAGGAAGTTTGACTACTTGATTAATCATCTCTGTACTTAATGCCATGAGTTCTTCATAATTTTCTAAAGCATATGGATCGGTACTATATTTCAAACCAATTTTTGAGATAGCGTGGACTCTCATCATGAACTGTTCAATTGTCATTGGTGTCTCCTTTTAACCATTATATCACTCTATCTAAAAAGTTATCAGTCACTATCATCTAACAGTTTTGTAAGAAATGGAAGATTTTGAAGAACTATAAGAGAATGTGATATAATCAACATAAGAAAGGAGTCCTTATGTTTACATGGATCGATGGTAACGTGAATACACTAATCGCGACCTTGAATCCAAACAGTATTATCCTTAATCAAAAAGCTGCTTCCTATTTTTGTGATGTACGCTTTGTGAGTGTGGGATTGGATTCAGAGAAAAAATTAGTGGCAATTCATCCTGTTACAAAACAGGAATTAGATTTATCAATTTTTACCCCTCAACAGCTTCATAAGATTTCGATTGGTAATGGCTACGCTAAAGTCTCCAACACTAATTTAAATACGATGATTGCGAATCAGATTAATAGAGAACTTAATAATGTGAAGTTCAACTGTTATTTTGATGAAGAAAGTAAACACTTGATTATTGACTTAAATCAAGAGGTTAATAAGGAGAATTAATATGGATATGCCGTGGATTTGGTTTATTATAGCTATTGCTTGTGTTTTTATTGAAATGATTACGCCTTCCAGTTTGTTAACCATTTTCTTCTCTTTTGGAGCATTGTTTGCTTTATTGACATCATTATTTATCGACAATGTGTTTATCCAAACCGCAGTCTTTCTAATCGTTTCTTTTGTTAGTTTATTGAGTATGAGACCTTTCTTTAATGCTATATTACGAGGAGAAACCGTTTCTACCAATTCCAATCGAATCATTGGTACTCAATTTCATCTAGACAATGATTTATTGAAAGACAAATGGTATCAACAACCCGTTAACAACACGACGTGGAGTGTTATTTCATCAACAAACAAAGATATTTCTAAAGGGACACTGGTAGAAGTCATCAGTATTGATGGTGTAAAACTTGTTGTCAAACCAATAAAGGAGACAAACTAATATGCATCTATTTTCAACTATGTTAATTCAAGATATTTTACCAATCATCGCTTTAGCAATTGGTTTATTTATTGTTTTATTTGTCATTTTCTATTGTGTTCGCATCGTTTCACAGTCCGATGCTTATGTAATTGAACGTTTAGGAGCCTACAACCGCACCCTTGAAAAAGGTCTTCACTTCATTCTTCCGTTTGTAGAAAGAGTCTCCAATCGAGTAACTTTAAAAGAAATCGTCAAAGACTTTGCCCCTCAACCCGTCATCACCAAAGATAACGTTACGATGCAAATTGATACTGTTGTATACTTTCAAATAACCGACCCTAAACTTTATACCTATGGGGTTCATAATCCAATCAACGCCATTGAAAACTTAACAGCTACAACCTTGCGTAACATCATTGGGGATCTTGAGTTAGATCAAACCTTAACTTCTAGAGATATCATCAATACCAAAATGAGAGCTATTCTTGATGAAGCAACAGACCCATGGGGAATTCGTGTGACGCGTGTTGAAGTGAAAAACATTCTTCCTCCTCGCGATATTCAAGAGGCTATGGAAAAACAAATGCGAGCTGAACGTCAACGCCGTGAATCCATCTTAAGAGCTGAGGGTGAAAAAGCTGCTGCCATCTTAGTAGCTGAAGGGCAAAAAGAAGCAGTTATCTTAAATGCTACTGCTAAGAAAGAATCCATGATTGAAGAAGCTTTAGGTCAAGCGAAAGCGATGCAACTTGTGTTTGATGCTCAGGCTTATGGTATTGAAAAGATTAAGAATGCGAATCCAAGTCCTGAATATCTCAAACTGAAGAGTTTTGAAACCATGGAAAAAGTTGCGGATGGAAAATCCACCAAACTTATTATTCCTTCAGACTTACAAAATTTAGCGACAACAGTCAGTGCCGCTAAAGAAATATTTACACAAGAGAATAACTAAAAAAACCTGCGATAAATACCGCAGGTTTTTTTATTTGCTCTTCCATGTATTTTTACGATAATTCTTGCGATGTTTAATCGCTTTAATTTCACGGTTTTTAGGTTCAATCATAAATTCAACCCCGTCATTGATGTTGTACCCTTTAATCTTGTACCCCATCCGGGTGGCTAAGCGATCAACGATTGATAAACCTAATCCAAATTGACCATTTGTCCCTTTTTCATACGGTTTAAACAACTTTTCAATGCGATCGGCAGTCATTTGTTCACCATCGTTGTAGACCTTAATCCCATCTTGTTTGACACTGATTTTAATTTCAGTGCTCGCATAACGAAACGCATTCTCCAAAAGATTCTCAATACAAATACGCCATGACTCATCATCACCTTGATAAATCACATCGTCAATATCAGTAACGACATTGATTTCGGTTCGTATCGGATACATCGCTAAAATAACTTTATCGACTATTGTTTTTATTTCGACTGGATTTAATACAACTGGCATATCTTCTTGAGCATCAATTTGATTCAACAATAAGAGCGAATGGGCCTTTCGTTCTAAGCGATCCGCATTCTCTAAGATTACGTCAACACTTTTTTCTAAAGTTTCATAAGGGTAAATTCCATCCTTAATGCTTTCTGAATACGTCTTAATCGTTGTAATCGGTGTTTTTAAGTCATGAGAAATGTTATGAATCATTTCCATCTTAACCTTTTCTTGGCGATTAATCTCTTTTTCCATTTCAACAATACTGCGACTAACATCTCCGATTTCATCGAGACGATCGACATCAAGTTCTAATCGTTTGTATGTTTTTTCTGGCTGACGAATGTTTGTTAGATACTTAACGATTTGATTCAACGGTTGAATAATGGATGAAATCCAAACCAAGAAGATTAGGAACACAACAATAATCGTCACTAGTACAATAAACAAAATCATTTGTAACAAGATCTCTCTAAAATTGATTTGATAATCCTTTGAGATGATAGTTGCGATTGAGATGTTGTCATCAACATGGCGCACGACATACAATTCCTTGCTGTCTGTTTCATTCAATCGATAACTCTGTGAACTAGTTGTTTGACTGTTTGATTTTGAAACAATAATATTAAGTTCTTCCATCGTTAATTCAGTTGGTTTACTAATCAGAGGCTTTTCTTTGGTCTTATCGATAATCACATGAGTCACTAATGGATCTTGATAATCAAATAAAAGCGCTGTGTCCTCCTGGACTTTCATGTAACGATACACTAATTGATTTTGACTACGATCAATCAGTTTTAACATTTCACTATTAACAAAGCTGTCGATATAGGTTTGGAGTATAAAAAAACTCAACAGCAACAACACTAAAGAAATCGTTAAGATGATTCCAATGAGTTGTTGAGTAAGATTGAGTCCTCTGATTGAATTCTTGATTTTTTTATACATTATCCTAACCGATATCCATAACCATAAATCGTATGTATATTTAGATCTGGCATCTTTTTACGCAAACGTCTTAAGGTATCATCCACAACCCGATCACTACCAAAATAATCATTACCCCAGACATCGTTTAAGATGTATTCGCGATCAAAAGCAACGCCTTGTTTCCTCGCAAACATCATGAGTAATTCAAACTCTTTGGTCGTTAATTCGATTTCATCTCCATTCGTATACACTTTTCTTTGAATCTCATCAATGACATAGCCATCAACTTCCATTTTGTTTTGACCTAAATTGTAGACGCGTTTCATAAGATTGTTGACACGAATGACCATTTCTCTTGGTAAAAATGGTTTCGCGATATAGTCGTCACTACCTTTTTCAAGTCCCACCAGTCGGTCCAATTCATGAACCCGAGCGGACATAAAAATCACAGGAACACTTGAATTTCTTAGTTTGATTTGATCAATTAAATCAAATCCACTCTTCTCTCCTAACATAATATCTAAAATCCATAAACTGACATCATCTCTTTCGATTTCTGCCATTGCTGATTCATAAGTTAAGTACGAGCGGACGTCATACCCATCAGCTTCTAAGTATGATTTGACTAAATCATTCAGTTGTTTTTCATCCTCAACAATTCCAATGACTGGTTTCATGGTGCTCATCCTTTCTACTAATTAATATCCTCTTTGTACAATGTAGTCGATTACTTCATCAACGATACTATCACAAGTCAGTTGATCTTTTGCTTCAACCATCACACGAATCAGTGGTTCAGTCCCTGATGGTCTCACTAAAATACGTCCATCTTTGTTTAATCGTGTTTCAATCTCAGCAATTAGGTCATTAACACTAGAATCCTCTAACACAACTTGTTTGTCTTTGACCTTTAAATTCTTAAGAGTTTGTGGATAAATAACAAGTCCATTGGTTAACTCTTTGAGGCTCTTGTTTTCATGAACCATAATCTCGACGAGTTTAAGAGCTGTTAGAACACCATCTCCCGTATGCGCAATATCTTTGAAAATAATATGACCAGATTGTTCTCCACCAATCACACCATCTTCTTGACCTAGAACTTCAAACACATATTTATCCCCTACTTGGGTCGAACGATAGTCGATTCCTTCTCTTTCAAGTGCTCTGAATAAACCTAAGTTTGCCATTACAGTTGTGACTACTAAGTTATTTTTAAGTTTGTTATTCTTCTTCAAATACTTACCAACAAGATACAAAACATCATCCCCTGTTACAAGTTCACCAAGATGATTGACACCGATACAACGATCCGCATCCCCATCAAACGCAAAACCTGCATCCGCATTAAGTTCCAATACTTTTTGTACCAATTGTTCAGGATGGGTCGAACCACATTTCGTATTGATGTTGTAACCATCCGGTTGATCATTCATGACAACAACTTCCCCACCAAAGAGTTCAAAAGCTTTCTTAGCTGTTGATACACTAGCTCCATTGGCACAATCCAAAACAACCTTCAGTCCACTTAGATCCATTGATAAGGTTTCTTTTAAATAATCCATATAGGCATGAATCGTGTTTTCATCATCATTAACAATAACTCCTAAGTTATCACCATTGACCCATTCCAACTCAAATTCATTGTCTAAATAACGCTCTATATATTCTTCTGTGTCAGGATCCATCTTTTCACCAAGCTCACTAAACAGTTTGATCCCATTGTCATAATATGGATTGTGACTCGCTGAAATCATCACCGCTCCCACTGCATCGCTATTGGCTGTGATATAAGACACTACTGGTGTAGGAACTACGCCAAGTAATTTAACATCCATACCCATACTTGCTAGTCCGCTCGCTACTCCTGCTTCAAGCATTGATGAGGATAAGCGGGTGTCCATTCCTACATATACATTCTTTTTACCGTGTTTGTTGTAAAGAGCATTGCCTAAACACGCTCCGACTTTAAATGCTTGAAGAGCATCTAAAGTGTAGTTAACTTTTCCTCTAAATCCATCGGTACCAAAATACTTCATCGTTAATTCTCCTTCTGTGTTACAACGATATCTATTTCATCACTTACTAATCGGTAGGTTACTAATGAGTCTGGTCCTTCGACAACTAATTTAACTTTTTGTGGACCTACACTTATGTTTATCATATCCAACGACACCCGAATCTTGCTGACATCGATTGCATCTAAACGTGCTTGTGTCCCTTCAATGATAACAGTAGCTACCATTGGTGCATTGTCTGGTTTGTTGATTTCATAGTTCTTAATGTTATTCTCAAAGAAGATTTGAGAACCTTCAATTGAACGAGTTGTTTTATCTTTCAGTTTGATATCTAAATTAACTGTCGTGGTATTCATCGAACGAACCCCTTCAGGTGTCGGTATAGTCACTTTTAATTTAGTATCAGCTGTTAAGCTTTCCGCATTGATCGGTACTTCAATCATTGATATTTTATTCAAAATATCTTGAGGTGCATACAGTGTTACCGATTCAAAATCCATCGTGATACTATCAATTGCTTTATTGTTAGGAATACTTCCTATTGGTTTAATAATTAAAGGAACCTGCCTGTTAGGGGATGAGATAGCAACCGACGCATTGATGACACTCGGTGTGACAACAACATCCATTAACTTGCCTTCTTGATCATAAATTTTTACTTGAGCATCTGTAGTGAACGATTCTTTTTTATCTTTCACATCAATTAATGCTTTAACCATCGATATTGAATTCAATTTTTCAGTGGAAGCATTGATTGTAACTTCATTCAAATCTAAAACCGGTTGAGAAACAATGTACTGAGCATCCAACCGATCCAGATTAATAAATTCTGGTGTTATCGCAAAAGCACGACTCGACTTCCGTTGTAACTTCACATCGACATATTCTGGACTTAAGATGACACTTAGCCCTGGTAGAAATCCTTTGGTTCCAAATTTAACCCGATGACTGCCTTCACTAAGGGTCTCTAAATCTAACACTACAGAAACCTGTCCATCATTTTTCATCGCATTGACAGTAACAAAGTCTCCAGTAACCACAGCCGTTACATTGTCAGGAATTCCAACGACATCCATTAGTTCACGATTAACAAGGGTTTCTATTTTGACATGGTCAAAGGTATAACTGGATGTAATTGAGTTTGCTTGTTGATTCGAATAATTAACCGAAATAAACAAGAGTGCCGCAATTGCTAAAGAAACAAGCGCTGCATAGCGATTGGAATATAAAAACTTATCGACTATCATCGCAAAAAAAGATGAAATTCTAAAAAAGGCTCTACTTATTCTAAAGAAAATACCAGTAGATGGTTTTTTACTCATTTTTATCTCCCTTCTTTCTTGGAAGTTTCATTGGATCTTCCTCTTTAAGGGCTTTGGATTTACGTTGTAACTCAGACATTGATTTTGAAGATACATCCTCAAAATTAGATTCTCTATTTCTTCTAAAGAATGACATCCAATCATTTTCGTTTAGTACCTCTTCAAACCCCAACCCACTGTACAAGAATTCATACAATGTTTCCATCGAATCCATTAAGGTCAGTTTCCCATTTTGAGCAATCGAAATAGTTCCTGTCTCTTCAGAAACAACAACAGTGATTGAATCCGTTATTTCAGAGATCCCAACAGCAGCTCGGTGTCTTGCGCCAAAACGTGAAGGAATTTCTTGATTCGTCGGTGGAAAATAAGCAGAAGCACACGCGATACGATCGCCTGTTACGATGACTGCCCCATCATGAAGTGGTGTAGAGGTCACAAATATTGAGGTTAGTAATTCTTTGGTAAGATTTGAGTTTAAAACTGTCGCATTCTTAATATAGTCCTCAAGTGAAATTGACTTTTGAATAGTAATTAAAGCTCCTGTTTGAGTCGACGACATCGCAAACACGGCTTGGACGATTTCATTGATTAGGTGCTCTTTTTGAGTAATCGACAGTTGAGATAAACTAGAGCGATTGGATCCTTGTCCCATCTTTTCGAGTAAGCCTCTGATTTCTGGTTGGAAAATAACGATAACTGCTAAAAACCCCCAGTTGACTAAGAAGTTAAGGACCATATTAAAGGTAGGTAATTGAAAGAAGTCGGCGATAATCTTTGCAATAAAAACATAGATAATGCCCTTCATAATTTGCATGGTTCGTGCATTGTTACGAAACACTTTCAGCAAATAATGAATGACAATCCATACAATCGCAATATCGGCAATACTTCTAGATATTTCAAAGAGATTATCAATCCACATAAGAAAAAGAACTCCTTTACATCAGAATTATAACATGTTTAGAAGGTATATAAAATGATTTGATAGAGATGTGATATAATGAATTTCGTTAGAAAAGGACTTTTTATGAAACAAATACAGCTTAACAACAAAAAAATAACCCTCGTCTTAACAGCTCACGTATCCAAACAATCTGTTTTAGACGTTCAAGAAACCATTGAACACATACAACCAGACTGTATCTGTATCGAGCTTGATGATAAACGATTAGAAAGCATTAACAATCCTAAAGATATCTCTTCAATGAAATTAATTGATGTGATCAAAGAAAAAAAGGTAGCCATGGTTGTTGTCAACTATATTTTGTCAAACTATCAGAAGAAAATGGCAGAACACATGGACAGTGGAGTTGGTGATGAAATGCGGGAAGGCATGAAACAAGCTTCTAGCCTAAAAATTCCTCTGCATACTATAGATCGAGACATCCAAACAACCTTTAGTCGGATCTGGCATTCGCTATCCTTTCTTGAAAAAGCCAACCTACTTGTCTCGTTTATTGCGATGATGTTTGATGATCAAGAACTCAATGAAGAAGATCTTCTGAAAATGAAACAAGAAGACATATTAAATGAAGCACTCAAAGAAATTACTGATGAATTTCCAACTGTTGCACGAATTCTTGTTACTGAGCGCGATCAATACATGGCACAAAAGATTAAAGAAGCTCCTGGCTCCAATGTTGTTGCGATTATTGGAGCAGCTCATGCCAATGGTATTGTTTCTCATTTACAGCAACCTGATATCAATACAAAAGACTTAGAAGTTATTCCTAAATCATCACTTGTCTCTAAAGCCTTAAAATATTTGTTACCCGTTTTGTTATTTTCACTCATCTTTTTTACATCAGGAATCGATAAAGTCGGCTCATGGTTACTGATAGCTGCAGGAGCTTCTGCTTTAGGAGCTTTATTGATGTGGGCACACCCGATTACAATTCTAGTTTCATTTCTAGCTGCACCTATTTCAACCCTCTCACCGATTCTTTCGGTCGGTTGGTTTGCGGGGTTAAGTGAAGCACATTTTAGAGCTCCAACAGTCAGTGATTTTAACTTGTTGAATGAGGATGCACGTTCCATAAAAAAAGCGTTGAAGAACAATATTCTTCGAACGCTTCTGATTATGTTAGTGACTTCGTTGCTCTCAGCTCTTGTGACAATCTTTTTTACGGTTGACGCAATTAAGAACTTTTTCTTTTAAGAACTACTAAATTCCCACTGTTATCAATTAACCTATTCTCGTTGTTAGAATAGGTTTTTTCATCGACTTCAAGTTCAAAGCCAACTAGTCCTAAATTTTGTCTTGAGTTTTTATTAACCATCATTGGATTCCAGGTATTGGCACCAATGTGGTGGTGGTAAAGCCCATCCGCAAAGAAGAATGCTTGTTTACCAAACTTATACTTCAGATCCATTTGTAGTAAGTCATGATAGAAACCATACGTTTCATCTAAATTAAGAACACTCAAATGGATATGACCAATCGTTGTCCCTTTTGGAAACATTTTAGAAGCATCCGTGACACCCTCTAAAACATCTTGTATATCCAGTGGTTCAGTGACACCAACGATTTGTCCATCCTCTAAAATATTCCATTCCGAAACAGGTTTGTCATAATAGATTTCAATACCATTTCCTTCTGGATCATCCAAATATAGAGCTCCACTGTATCCGTGGTCGGCAGCTCCAGTAATTCCGATTTGTCGATCAATAAAGTCTTTGATCTTTTCACCCATAGCTTTTTTGGTTGGTAACAAGAAAGCAACGTGGTACAATCCTGCTTCCTTAGGGTTTTTAGTGGTGTTAACTTTGATGAGTTCTAATAAACCTTCCCCATCAACACCTAACAATGATTGTTCTGAATTTTGACTAATAATTTCTAGTCCAATCACTTCATTGTAAAAAACTGTTAGTTTATCTAAATCACTCACATTGAGTGTTACTTTTTTTATTGTAATCATGTCATTTCATAACCAAGTTCTGGTTGGTTATATCCTTTCTATAGCCACTAAAACTGGTTATGGTAAATTGTAGTTACTAAATCAGTACTACTTCTTCCATAAATCGTGAGGGTAAAGGCCTTGTTTCTTAAATTCACGAATTGCTGTTTGGACAAGTGGTTTGTCTTCTTGATAGGTGACTCCATACCAACGGTCATTGGATGAATACACCTTGATGCTTGCGGTATTGTCTTCAATGAGCTCTGCGACTGCTGTTGGAATAACATACTCACATTTCATTGGATTCTTATCATATTCTCTATCAAGGAAATTCTTAAAGAGAACTTTCATTTCTTCAAAAACCTTAGGAGTGAATCCCCAATAATTCATTGAGACTATTTGGTCACCATTAATAACTTGCCAGATTCCTTCTTCTTCGATACAGACTCGGGTATTTTGTTTTTCAATCTTTTGAATTTCAACGATTTCACTTAGATATCCATTTTCAATTTCACAGATTGCGCGAGTAACACTTCCATGATCAGTTAAGGTGTTTTTCAAAACATAACCCACCATACCATAATGACTGTCTTTAACTTCAGTTGACAAGAAATTGTGCATTAACACAAAGGATGCTTTACCATAGTAATCATCTGCATTAATCACCATAAATGGATTATCACCCACTAACGATTCCGTCGCTAACATAGCATGGACTGTTCCCCATGGTTTTTCACGACCTTCCGGTACTGTATACCCTTCTGGTAAATCGCTCATTTCTTGATAGGCATATTCAACGTCAATAAAAGGACGTATTTTTCTAACAAGCGAATCTTCAAACGCTTGTTCGTGCTCTTTTCGAATAATTAGAATTAGTTTTTTAAAGCCTGCTTGGATAGCATCATAAATCGAGAAATCAATAATACTTTCCCCATTATCTCCTACAGTATCAATTTGTTTAAGTCCACCGTATCGACTGCCCATTCCAGCAGCTAAAATAACAAGTATTGGTGTTTTCATTAGTATCCTCCTAATTTCATCTTCCATTATACAACAATTTAAATGGAAGTGTTAATAGGAACAAGACCTTGTTCAATTTGTTTACGTCTTGATTCAAAATATGGAGGAAGCGATAGGCGAGTACCAGCTGTTTCATAAGGTTCATCTTGAAAGAAGCCTGGACCATCAGTTGCTAGTTCGAACAAGAGATAGTTTTGTTCACGCACATAAAGCGATTGGAAGTAGTATCTTTCGACAAATCCTGACGAACGAAATCCGTGGGTTGGTAATTTTTGTGCCCAATAATCAATGGCATTGCGATCATCGACTCTTAAAGCGATGTGATGAACGCCTCCAAATCCTTGACGTTCCATCGTTGGGGTTTTATCTTCGACTAGGTACACTTGTGCTCCATGTCCTTTTTCACCGATTTCAAACAAAATTCCTTTGTCATCCCGATCGAGTTCATAGAAACCTAATACCTCTGTTAAGAAGCGAATCGTTAATTCTGGTTGGTGTACCTGAAGTTGAATGACACCTAAGCCAATGATTTGATAGTCAGCAGGTACTACGGATTGTGGATAAGGAACTCCTGCTGCCATACCTTCATTCTTTTCATCCGATAGTAATCTCATTTCTAAACCATCAATATCTTCAAAGGTGATTGATTTCGCTCCAAAGAAATCGATAATCTCTGAATGTGGTACATTGAACTCATCAAAGCGTTGTAACCAATAATCAAGGGCTTTATCATTTTTGACTCGTAAACTGAAGCGTCCTATGCGATTGGTGCCATCGACTCTTTTTGGTGAATTTCTAAATTCAAAGAACGTTAAATCTGTTCCTGGATTTCCTTTGTCGTCAGCGTAAAATAAATGATAAGCACTGACATCGTCTTGATTGACTGTTTTCTTAATTAATCGCATTCCTAAGACTTTGGTGTAAAAATCAAAGTTTTTCTTTGCGTCAGATGTCATTGCGGTAATGTGGTGTATTCCTTTTATAGTAGTGTCCATTTTTTTCTCCTTGGTATACTTTTTATATCAACATCGATAGAATACCAAATATTTATCACCTTCACAACGAGGATGCCCACAAAAAAAGAATCCCTTAGGATTCTATATAATTGCGAATTCTTCTTCGACTTTGGATGGTCTCTCTAGGATATCTCTTTTGTTGATTTCATCCAATAACATGACGATTTCTGAAGGAAGTTCAACTAAGTAATCAGGATTTTCACGTCGTAACGTGTGTTCATCACGAAAGCCCCAATTGACCGCTATAGCTAATGCGTTTACGTTATGAGCGGTTTGGATATCGACTTCACTGTCTCCAATCATTGCTAATTGATTGGTTGAAATCATCATTTCATGTGCGACTAGCTGTAACAATGATGGGTCCGGTTTCTTGGGTGCATTTTCTTGTTCACCAATAACATCCACAAAAACAATGTTACTAAAGTGTTGTTTGATTAAGTTGACTGCGAATTCATTACGTTTATTGGTGACTACTGCTAACAGGTAGCCGCGCTTGACTAGCTCTTGGAACATCTCAACAATGCCTTCATAAGGTTTTGTCTTCATCATGTATCGTTGAGCGTAGACCTCTAAAAACTCTTGGTAAACTTCTGTCACAATTTGTTCAGACACATTATCAGGTAATAAACGCTTAACAAAGTTGTAGATTCCATTACCTAATGCTTTCTCACAATAGCCTATCGAACGGATGGTATATCCTCTTTTTTGAAGAACATAGTTACCGCTATCTGCTAAATCTTCGATGGTGTTTAATAAGGTTCCATCTAAATCAAAGACGAGTCCTTGAATGTGTTTTTTTTCAAACGTGCTTAATTCAATTTCTAGTGCTTGTTTGTTTTTTTTAGAACTTTGAATTGTTTCTTTGACAATGAATTGTTTAGTAAAGGTCTGATAAATGCTTATTAAGAAGACAACGACCCCTAAAGCAATGACCCCTACCCCTACATAAGGTAAAAATTTTACCATTGGACCTAAACCAAAACCATTGATATCATTCAGAAGATTGGTCACATGGATCCAACCAAACCCAACAATCGCCAACATGATTCCGGTAAATAGACCATAAATGCTAGGATTTATTCTGCGTCTTGTTTTCATTTTGTTTTTCTTTGACATAATAACCTCTTATCTCACCGATATATTTTATCATAACCTATCTCAAACAACAATTGTCATTGGAGGGATGCTAATTTCTCAATAATATTCTTGTTTTCTATGATCTTTAAATATCGCGTTCTAATTGTTAACGTTTCTCTTATTTTACCTTTAAACTCTTCAAGTACAAGAGTCCCATACTTTAATTGAGGGTTGTTAAGGACCCATGTCTTCAAGGTTGAGAAGTTTGATTGTTGATACAAGGTTCCATGTTCTTCTAACTTCAATAACGATAACGTAAGAGGTTGAATAACCTCCTTACAGTTCGCATGACATAACAAATTCAAATATCCCTTAGTTGTCGCTTCATCCATGGTATCAAAAATGGTTTTGATAACAATCGCATCCTTTTGATCTTCTAGATTAAGATAGTGTGGATCAAAATTAATTGGTTGATACTTGTGTTCATGAAAGCGATACAGTTTTCCTTTTTTTAACAAGTAAAAATCAGCTCCAATTTTCTCTTGATTCACTATAAAGTTTCCATCTCTTAAAAGTTGAATATCAACTTGATGGGATAATCTTAATAAATCTTCCAGGTGTACAAGTCCATCTCCTGTCATATAGGTTGAATAAACTACTTTATCAAAGTTCATGTGAGGAAAAATATTAACGTTTTGATAACCTAAAGCTTTCTGAACAACAAAGTCTGGGTATTCTTCATTGGTTGGTGTTAAGACTATGTTTTCACTCATTAACATTGCCCCTGCTGAAAGTCCCATGATAACGCCTTGATAGTGTTTTAAGAACTTTTTAACTTTCTTTTCTTTCAGAAAGTCCATAAAAACTAAGGGATTGCCTCCATGCAAATAAATAAAGTCCGCTGCTTCAAAAGCTTCTTTAAATTCTTCTTTAGTAGAGTCTGGATTCAGTGAGATGACTTGTTTAGGCTTGATTGACATCTCATTGAGTTGATTAACAAAGTCTTGTTCAAATTCCTTTCGGGTTGGATATTCGACCTTGCTACTTGGTACAAAGATGAGTGTCATCGGTTTATTCATTACTGCTTTGAGTTGTTGTCGAATTATTTGTAAATAGATAGCTTGGTCTCCAAGTGAGGAGACATAAAAAGTTGTTTGCATCGGCATTCTCCTGTTTCTTTAAAAAAAGCGACCTTACGATCGCTATACTGATTTCTATTATGCCAAATTTTAAGGTAATAATCTACGGTATTGTGTAGGATACCCAGTTGACATTCTTGTTCCTGTGATACGAATTCCATCACGAGGATTCATTGCATGTAGAATTTGACCATTACCTAAATAAATACCAACGTGAGTTCCACCATAGAATGCTAAGTCGCCCGGTTGAGGATTAGAAGTTCTAACTCCGTACCCACTTTGTGAACGAGCACTGTGTGGTAAATATATC
>CAZWPP010000021.1:0-16534 GCA_964635335.1 uncultured Erysipelothrix sp.
GCCTCCTAAGCAGTAGGTCGCAGGTTCAACTCCTGCTGTCGGCGCCATAAATTCATTGAAACATATTGAAAAGCATCAAAAAACTGCTATAATTAACTTCCGATGCACCAGTGGCGGAATTGGTAGACGCGCACGCTTGAGGGGCGTGTGGCATATGCTGTGTGAGTTCAAGTCTCGTCTGGTGCACCATGGATAACAATAAAGCGAATCAAATCGATTCGCTTTTTTTATACATAAACACTTACTTGACTACCATCAATCGTCTTACTAAGCACAATCTGGGCGGTAATTCTTTGTTTCAATTCACTCACATGAGAGATAATCCCAACCAATCGACCCGTTTCATTGAGTTTCAGCAGTACTTCAATCGCACTATCCAGTGATGTTGCATCCAAGGAACCAAAACCTTCATCCACAAACAAAGCATCAATGCTAGTTCCACCTTTGATTGTCTTAATAAAGTCACTCAACCCTAACGCTAAACTCAGTGAAGCTTTAAAAGTCTCTCCCCCTGACAGTGTCTTAACACTGCGCATTTGTGATGAATAGAAATCCATGACATCGAGTTCCAATCCTTTAGCTCCTCGATTGTTTCGATTCTCTTCTTGACGAACTAATTCATACCGTGATTGAGTCATCTCCAGTAACCTTAAATTCGCTAGTTTTAAGACTTCATCAAAATACATCGACAACACAAAACGTTCAAACGAAACATTCCCACTGTAAGCTGATCCATTTGCGATATCACTGAGAGTGGACATCATCTTAAATTTATCTATTAATACCTGTTGACTTTGTTGGACATCTTGTAAGCTTTCACAACTCTTTTGATGATTCAGATACACATGCATCAATTCAGCATAGTGTTGGTTTAATGTCTTTAGCTCACTATTTTTCTCAATTAACAATTCTTCAGGGTTATCACTCACTTTCAACATCGATAATGATTGTTGATTCTTCAGAAGAGCATCATTCACAGAGAAAACCTGTTGTTCATACTGAGACACTTTTTGTTGATACTCATTAATCAGTGATTTGTCAATCATCAACGCTTGATAATTATCAACAATCTCGTGGTCAATTAAATAAGTATCATAACTTTCTTGTTTATCACGATAATTGGTAGTCACCTTTTCTAGTTGTACTTGATTTCCCTTCAAAGTAGTTTCAAGCCGAGTAAACTCTTGACGTTTCTCACTAAGTTGTTGACTCATAGAAATAAACTCTTTTTCTACGGTTTCAATTTGTTCCCGCAGCAATTTCTCTTTTTGAACAAGACTCTCAAAAGTTGTAGTTTGAGTGACCTCTTTAACTTTATCAATATCACTTCTAATGTGATCTTGATCCTGTTGTAAGGTCTTTAGTGCCCCCAATAATTGATGAATCTTTGAAGAACAAGACTCCAAATCTGCTTGAGTATCATCAACCCCTTGTTTCTTTAAACTTTCCAACGTTGAAGTCGATTCAGACAACTTATTATTCATTGCATCGAGCTGATGTTGATTGCTGATAAATAAAGCCTCAACATCTTCATCCACTACTAAATTTTCTAACTTTTCTTTCTGCTTACTCAAACTTACCTGTTGAGTTTTCGACTCAATAATCACCCGTTGAACTTCTTGTAATTGTTGATAGAGTGAATCACTATCCTCAACCATCTCAATGGTACTCGCAATTTTTGGATGGTGCAGCGACCCACACACCGGACACGGTTGATTGTCTTGTAAGCTACTAGCTAGTGAAGCCGCTATATTTAGTTGACGATGCACTTCTTGTTCCGTTATCTTACCCTCTATCTCTAGCTTCTGTTGATTCGCTAACTCCATGGTATCCTGAAGCTTATTTAGTTCTTTCGTAATCTCATTGATTTCAGCTTTATACAATAATTGTTGATTGATCTGTTGTCGTCGATTCTTCAGCTGTTCAATTAAAAGGACGTCTTCCGCTCTGGATTGAGTTAGCTGTTGAATCTTTTCAGAAATCTCTAGAACTATCGCTTGTCTTTTCTTCAACTTTAACAGTTGGAGATTTGATTGTTCAACCTTATCATTAGTTTCAACAATAACAAGTTCATTCTTCTTAAAACGAGATTGTAATTTTGACAGTTCCTCATGTTTATTTATAAGATTTTTAACTTCATCCAACTTCTCTTTAACAGAATGTAACCCATTGTATTTTTCTTGACTCTTTTCAAAGTGTAGACTTAAAGAGTCGATGTGTTTCTTAAACTCACCAATCTTCAGTTGTGTATCATCAATTTCACTAGTTAGCTGATCTTGCTCTTTCTTTAGATCCATGACAACACTAAACAAATCAAAAGCTTTCTCAAACACCAACGCATCACTTACTGTCTTCCTTAAAGTTAGCATGTCTTCTCTTTGAGATGACAAGTTTATTTGGTCTTCAATCAGTTTTTTCTGTTGGTTTTTTAAGTATATTTCACTCTCTAAACTAGAAACATGTTTTTTAATAAGTCTTTCTTTTTCTCGATTATCTGTCAGTTCTTGTTGATAGTGTTCAATAGATTGTTTCAACAAGTCGATGACGCCACTTAAATCATCTAGGGTTATCGCTTGTTGTATCAATTCACTTGGGTTCTCAATGCTTTGAAACAGGGTAACAATCTTAGTTTTCACTGAACTAACTTCTTTTGAAACTTCAATACTCTTCTTCTTTAATAACTCAGAAAACCTCTGAATTTCTTGCGTATTAAAAACACTCCGAAGAATGATTTCCTTTTCTAAGCTGGAAGCAAACAAGAGCTTCTTAAACTCACCTTGGGGCAGTAACACAATTTGTTTAAACTGAGTTGCTGTTAAGTTTAGGATTTCATTGATTTTATTATTCACTTCATTGATTTTTGTCAATCGTTCAGTAGGAGTCTTCAGAAAAACTTGTGGTTTTTGTTCAATCACTCTCGATGATTTCCCTAAAGTAAATTGTAGTGGCGACCGACGAATCGTGTACTCTTTGTTTTGAGCAACAAACTGTAACTCAACAAAACACTCAACCTCATCACTAGCAAACTGAGATTTGACACTCTTGGTACTATCTCGATCATCCCCACTCATCATTCCATACAAGGCATACATTAATCCATCAAAGATCGTTGTTTTCCCTGAACCAGTCGGACCAGTAATTAAGAACAAACCAGCTTGTTCAAAGTCTCTAAAATCAATAACCACCTTGTCTTTAAAGGTTCCAAAAGCCTGAAGAGTCAATACTAATGGTTTCATTGTTGTTCACTCTCCTTCAAGGTATCGATTAGATACTCTAACTGTTTATTTGATAATTCTTTATTCAAAACACTCGTGTAGAACTCAGAAAACAAATCAAGGACTCCTCGATTCTCGACTGTTGTTTTTTTCATGGTTAAGGTGGTTTTTTGACTAATATTGATGTACTCGAGTCCCATTGCGTTGGGATATCGAAGTTGCAACTTCTTCATGGCTTCTAACTGATAACTATCATCTTCTAATTCAAAGAAAATGTAATCATCACTTTGACCAGCTAATAAATCAAGAAAATATCCTTTCATAATTCGCATATCTTTTGGTAGCTTAAATAATTCCCGATGAATGTTTACTTCTCTATCATTGATGTCAATCACATTAAACCCAATCGGATAGTTAACTTCCGATTTAGAGTATTTATACAAAGCACCACTGTAATAACAATTATCAGAAAGTTTCATGGGCTTATGAATGTGACCAAGTGCCACATAATCAAACTTTGAAAAAAGTGAAGTATCCACATACTCAACTGTCCCTATACTCAAAGGACGCATGGATTCACTTTTATCAGGAATCAGACTACCTGAGACCATGTAACCATGAGCAATTAATACATTGATTCTATTAGGATTGAACTCTTTATCAATCATAGATAATTGATACTTGTAAATATCTTCAAAATCTTTAATAGTATCTGTATCCACAACCTGTTGAAATTGAAACGGTGTCACAAAAGGTAACAAGTAAAAATCAACCTCATCATAGATCACTTTCGTAATTGTTTGTTTCGCAGTTCCTTCAATAAAGAGATTGGATGTTGAAAATATCGAGCTTCCATACTCAATTAATTGAGGGGAATCGTGATTACCAGCAATCACCAATACTTTAATTTTTAGATCTTGAATTAGGATAGAAAACACTTCATTCACCAATGCAATTGCTGGTTGGCTCGGTTGAGCGCGATCATACAAATCTCCTGCTACAATTAAAATATCAATCGTATGATGTTGAATATAGTCCACTAACTGAAACAACAAGGTGCGTTGAACCTCTAACATTGAATAATCATTGACACTTTTTCCGATGTGCCAATCTGCTGTGTGTAGTATTTTCATCATGGTAACCTCTTTTAACTATTGTAACCTAAAGTATTTCCTTTGAACATGAAGTATTGAAGAATGTACAAAATTATGACATAATGACACCAAAATAAGGAGTATTTATGGAGAATAAACCTCATCCAATCAGTAGACTTATTAATTCACTTTCCCTTTTATCCTCAAAGGGTTATCTTCAATTCGGTCTATTTCTAAGTATGCTCGCCATGAACCTCGGTACATTCATCACTCTTTTTACGACTCGTCAAGCAATCGATCAGTCGATTCAATCAATATATCTAGCGAACACCCGATTAACGAATTCCTACAATACTGCCGTAACCTCACACAATGTCATGACCTTTGTGGTTTGGATTACCTTTGTTTTATTCATCCTGTTTTTACTCTCAATCTTTATTAGAAACAAATCCTTTAATCTAACGCGCTATTGGGTATTAACTACGTTCGTTGCGATTTTATGTGGGTTTGTTTATTTATTTTTAACAAGTAATCTCTACAAAAATTTAGATCTTTACAATCAATTGTTAGCTTGTAAGACACAAATCGATGTTGGATCCGCAGTTCCAGCTACCCCTGAGTGTTTAACATTACTCAACAACAACACAACTCTAGGGTTGTTCTCTAAGTTTGCGGTCGAGTTAAGTTCAAAAATTGTACCTATTATAACGATGATGGTTCTGATGATTATTTTTTCTTTCTTAACCTTCTTCTTGCTTGTTCGAGGCAGACAAAGAATTCAATACAAATTTGTTAAAGTAACTAGAAAAGAGGTTATCTAATGGCCAATAAACTAGACAACCCTGAAGTTGAAGTACTCTACCCACGTATGGAAAAAGATGAGCCGGGTATAGACCTCATTGAGATTAAAGCCAAATTTATTAAGAACGATAAAAACAACTTGTATAAAACCATTTTCATTGGCTACAGTTTCTTAGTCATGGTTTTACTCATTCGTGTCTACTTTACTACTGATTTCTCTAAATTAGGTGTGCTCCTTAATCAAGATTCAAAAGATGCCTACTTTGTCTCCAACCAGTGGTTTAGAATCGGACTGTGGGGAGGACTGTTGTTATTATTTGCGGTGGAGTTAGCTGCTTTCTGGCAACGAAAACTTCACCAAATCAATGATATTTCGATGGGTATCTTTGCGAGTGCTTATGGGTTTGCTTTAGTGTATTGGGCAACCTCGCTACCTCTGTATCAGTTCTTAAGTAGTTATTACGCAAACAGAGATCCCTTTAAGTCATTTAGTACAAGTTTCGAAGTCTTACAACAGTCTAACTTAGCATTACTCATCTTAAGTTTGATTGCAGCTGTTCTTCTGTTTGTCTTTGCGTTTATCTTTGTTTTACTCAAACGACTTAATATCAGACTCATTAAAACGAAACTATAAAAAAGATCTCTACATAAGAGATCTTACTACATCAAGAGCTAGAGAATAATCTGGCTCTTGTTTTATTTGGTCTTCAATATGGAAATATCGAATGATACCTTCTTGATCAACAACTATCACTGCTCTGGCAAGTAAGCGAAATTCTTTCATCAGAAGTCCATACTTTAATCCAAAATCAGCATCCTTATGATCAGACAAGGTCGTTACTCGATCTATTTGAAACGATTCGCAGAAACGCTTTTGAGCATATGGTAAATCCATCGACAGCGTTAACACTTCAACATTGTCCATTGCGGTTGCTTCATGGTTAAACCGTGTCGTTTGTAGTGCACATATACCTGTATCTAATGATGGAACGACTGAAATAATTCGAACTTTTCCATCCAATGAATCAAAACTAAACTCACTTAAATCACTTCTCAAAGCCACAAAATTAGGTGCTTTGTCACCAACCTTTAATTCATCACCGACCAGTGTAGCTTCTTTTTCTTTGAACATTACTAAATTTTTTCTTTCCAACATTAAATAATCCCTAATGCACTAAACGCATCCTTTCTGACAGTTGACAGTGTTTGATACGAAATACTCATTTTATTTTTTTCACTCTCATTGAGAGGTATTTCAATAATGTGTTTGATTCCTTGACGATTAATAATCACTGGAACTCCAATATACGTATCGTAGACCCCGTAGTGTCCATTTAGATAGACAGAGAGTGGTAAGATACTGTTTTCATCATTCAGAATTGCTCGTGTGATTCTCGCTAACGATACCGCAATCCCATAGAAGGTTGCTCCTTTTCGTTCAATGATTTCATAAGCTGCATTCTTAACCTTAAAGAAGATGTTAACTAAGGCTTCCTCATCGATGTCTTGATGATCTTTAACCCATTCATAAATGCTGAGTCCGCCGACATTGGTATGCGACCACACCGGAAACTCTGAATCGCCATGTTCACCTAAAATATAGCCATGAACATTTCGAGCATCAACATCTAACAATTGAGCAATTTCTTTTCTAAAACGAGCACTGTCTAAAGCCGTTCCTGATCCAAAGACTTTGTGGTGTGGTAGTTTTGAAAAGACTTGTGCAGCTTGAGTCATAATATCCACAGGATTAGAAGCAATTAATAGTAAACCATCAAACCCTGATGCCATAATTGAATCAACAATAGTTTTCATAATCTTTAAGTTTTTATTCACTAAATCTAGCCGTGTTTCTCCATCTTTTTGAGGAGCCCCAGCTGTAATGACTACTAATGTTGCGTCATGACAATCGTCATAAGTTGCTTGAAAAATCTTCTTAGGAGCTGTGTATGCTAAGGCATCACTTAAGTCCATCGCATCTCCTTGGACTTTCTTTTCATTAATATCAATAATACCAACTTCTTGACCAATATTCTGAGTAACCAAAGCAAATGCGTAACTAGAACCGACTTGCCCGTTGCCAACGATGATAATTTTATCTCTATGTTGTCTTGATTTTTTCATAACATCACCTCACCAATAGTATAGCACGATTATGAAATCTGTTGTTTTTTTAACCTTGTCTCAACCTGTTTAAAAAGCCAGTTAAACAATATAACAAGTAGTGACGCTAAAATAGTTCCCCACAACAATTTGACAGTATTTTGAGTCCTTAACCCCTCAAATAGAAGTGTTCCTAGACCTCCAGCATTGATACTTGCTCCGATAACGGTAATTCCTACACTACTTACTACCGCAAGACGTATCCCTGTAAATATTGAAGACATACTCAGAGGAATAAGTATTTTAGTTAGAAGTTGTAGTTTATTCATACCCATGCCTCTTGCAGCTTCAACAATTGGAGGATCAATCGTATCGAACCCATTAAGAATATTGTTGAGTAGAATTGTCTGATTGTACATTACTAGTACAAAGATGGTGGTTGTTCTGCCTAAGCCCGTTAATGGAATCATTAAAGCAAAGAAAGCCAAACTTGGGATGGCATATACCATTGAAAAAAGCCCTTTAACTATAGGTTTGGTTTTAGGAAACAAACTCGTAAGTATTATGATGAGACTTGTGAGTAATAAAGAAAAGATAAGTGTTATAAAAACTATCTCAATGTGTTGGGTTGTCCATCGAATTATTTTGTCATAATTCTTAAGTAAATAATCAATCACGATCGATATCCCACACTTCATGCTGTTGTTTGGTGACAGTAATCAGTTTTTCTACAAACTCATTGGCAGGTTTCTTAATAATGTTATGAGGTGTATCAAATTGTTGAATTCTACCTTCATCCATAATAATGACCCGTGTTCCTAAACGAAACGCTTCATTGATGTCATGAGTTACGAACAGAAATGTTTTTTGTGACTGTTGATGAATCAAAATGAGTTCTTCTTGTAAAGAGATTCGAGTTATCGCATCTAAAGCACCAAAAGGCTCGTCCAACAACATAATACTTGGATTTGAGGCTAAAGCTCTCGCTAGTCCTACTCGCTGTTGTTGTCCCCCTGATAATTGAGAAGGGTATCGGTGTCGATACTCTTCTGGATTAAGATTGACAAGTGACAAGAGTTCATCAACTCTTTGGTTGATTGCTTGGGTGTCCCATTTAAGTAACCGCATGACGACTGCGATATTTTCTTTAATGGTCATGTGAGGAAACAATCCAATCTGTTGAATCACATAGCCAATATTTCTACGTAACAAAACAGGATCTTGCTGTTGAATGTCATTCCCCAAGACTTCAATTGTTCCTGAGGTTGGATCAATTAGTCGGTTAACCATTTTGAGGAGTGTAGTTTTTCCACTCCCAGACGATCCTAATATCGTGATGAACTCACCATTATAAATCTGGGCACTCACATCATTGACTGCATGCCCTGTTGTTTTGGGGTATGTTTTGGTAACTTGTTTAAATTCTATCGCTATACCCATGGTGTTACTTCTTGATAGAGTTGTAGAATTCTTTAGCAACATCCTCAATTTCTTTTTTATCAACATCGACTTTTGCGTTCAATTGAATCACTGTTTCAGTATCAAAATGCTTCGAAATCTCATTAATAATTGTTTCAATTTCTGGATACTTATCCAAAATACTCTTTTGTATAATTGGGGTGAGATTGTATGGAGGCCAAACACTCTTATCATCAACTAATACCGTGAAACGTTCACTCACCAGCATTCCTTCTGTCGTATAAGCAGGTGCTAAATCAGCTTCGTCACTATCAAGAACTGTGTATTTTAATGAGTTATCATAAACTTTAGATGATTTCCAATCAAAAGGTCCATAAGCCTTAATTAATGCTGGAAGTGCATCTTCTCGTTGATCAAAGTCCCCTTGGCTTGCAAAACGAAGTTCAGTAGCATATTTTTGTAAATCTGAAATGGTTTTGATGCCATATTGTTGAGCTACTTTTGTATTGATTACAATCCCTTGACCATCATTAGCAGCAGTATAATCTAGCCATACGATGTTCCATTTCTTTAAATATTCTTCTTTAACAATGTCATACACTTTTTGTGGATTGGTTTCCATTGGCATTTTTAAACGAACCAACAGACCTGTTCCTGTGTATTCTGGATACATATCCATTTCATTGTTCACTAATGCATCATGAATAATAGCCCCCGCAACATTAAAGATACGATCCACTTTAAATCCCTTGTCTTCTAAGGCTAAAGCATACACTTCCGATACAATTGCGCTTTCGGTAAAGGCTTTCGCTCCAATGCGAATTGTTTTGTCTTGGGTTGTGGTAGTACAACCGGTAATGATTAGTAATAAAGCAATGAGTACTAATAGTTTTCTCATCTTTTTTTCTCCTTATAGATATTCATATCTTAAAATGATTCGACGAATTACTTGGATGCTTAATCCTGCCAGTAGCGATAAAATGGCTACGGATAGCCCACCAACAATTAACATGTCAGTGCGTGCTAAATTAAGTCCCGTAATGATGATAGAGCCCAAACCTCCAGCTCCTATATAGGCAGCGATGGTTGTAGAGGCTACAATTTCAATAAAAGCAGTTTGGATTCCCGTTAATATAAAAGGAAATGCTTGTGGTATTCTAACGCGTCTCAGTATTTGTTTTTCATTCATCCCCATGGCTTGTGATACTTCAATCAAAAAGGGATCACTTGATTGAAACCCTGTGATGGTGTTGAGTAAAACTGGCATAACACCTATGGTAATTAGGGCGACCACACTTGGCAAGACACCAACACCTATTAAGGGGATTAGGATAAATAATAAAGCTAAATTGGGTATAATCTTTAGGGTCTCAAAAAAAGAAACTAAGAGTTTAGAGTATTTTGGATGTTTGTAGACAAGATAACCTATCGTACAACCAATCACAATGGAGCTTAATAATGCTATTACACTAATTTCTAAATGTTGTTTAACTGATAAAAGAAAACTATCCCAGTTTTGTAATAAGTACTTTTCTATTGATTCAAGCATTCTAGTCCCCTTTCTACTTTCAATTCTACTCTATTGTTTCTTATTAATCTATAATTTCACCTTCCAACAATGATATAATACAAATAAGGAGTCTCTATGTTTAAGTTAATAAACACAATTAAATCAACATGGTTTTTTCGTTTCATCAGAAACTTTATCAAACGCCTGAAGAAAGATAATATTTCAGCGACTTCTGCACAACTATCGTATTATCTTATTTTAAGTGTGTTTCCTTTTATTATCTTCTTATTGAACGTATTATCGTATACTCCTTTTGGTCAACAAGAAGTATTGTCTCACATTCTTTTAAATCTACCCAAAGACACAGTAGCTGTCATTGAGCCGATTATCATGGGTGTGATTAATACGAGTAGTACGACCCTGTTGTCGTTGTCTCTTCTTTTTTCATTGTGGTTAGGTTCGAATGGAGTTAAAAACGTGATTGCGGCGATGGATAGCGCGTTTGATACCAACGAAAAGAGAAATCGTTTGTTAATGCGTTTTTTATCTCTTATTTTCACCATTATCCTAGCCTTAATCATTGTATTAACTCTCATGACACAAGTTTTTGGTTCACAAATCCTGACCCTTGTTCGTCAAAACATCGGTGATTACGAATGGATTACCTTTGTCTATAATCTTGTGCAGTGGTTGTTACCTCTGGTCGTGATGGTATTAACCTTTAGTGTGTTGTACAAATTTGGTCCAAGTTTTGTTAAACAACCAAAACCTTTGTTTCGTCATGCGTTTATCGGAGGGATTGTTGCTACGATTGGATGGGGGCTGGTATCTAATGTTTTTAAGCTGTATGTTGATAATTTTGGTAACTTCTCACTGGTGTATGGATCGTTGACTGGCGTGATTGCGCTTTTGATTTGGTTATATTTAACAAGTATGATGATTATGTTGGGTGCAGAAGTGACCGCAACCCTGTATCATCAAAAACTATTGGATGACGGAATGTTTGAAGCAGTTCTTTAGAACTGAAGGTTTTATGTTACAATGATATTGAAGGTGAACACATGAAATGGTTTAAAGATTTACAAAATAAATTTAACAGATATATGTTGTATCGACATGGTTTTGATACATTGAATTTATTTCTTGTTTTGTGCTATTTTTCATGCGCAATTGGGATGCTATTTATTGAAAATGACACGCTAATGTTTATTGTGTCTCTTTTCTTTATTGCTTTATTTTTCTATCGATTCTTTTCAAAAGATAGAGAGAGACGTTGTAAGGAAAATGCGGATTTCATCAATATCAAGTACACAATTGAACGCTTTTTTAGAAAGAGAAAATAACAATGAGAATAGGAATTGCTTTAATTAATAAAGAACAAGATACCAACAAGAACTTAAACAACTTATTAGTTAATTTAAAAGCAGCATCAAATTACCAAGTTGATTGGGTGCTTTTTCCCAAAGACTTTCTTAATTCATCACCAATTGATATTGCTGATATGTTTTTGTTTTCGATTAAACAAGCTTGTATTCTATTTGATATCAGCTGTGGCTTTGGGTTTGTTGAACAAGCAGAGGATGTAGTCTACTCTTCGTATCTAGTGATTAATCAACAAGGCGAAGTTTTAAATCATGCTCGAATGAATGAACAGAATGAACTTTTCCAAGTTGGGAATCTATCTTTTCTTTTGAATTTCAATGATCAGCAGTCATTATCATCAAAAGGTATCAATATTTTAGTTCTCAGTGATTTAGCGAATGAAAAACAATGGTTTAATGAACGACTAGATGTTTACAAACAGATGGCAGATGGTTATGATGTTTTAGGAATTAATCAGGTTGACCAAGAACATGTTGGTGGAGCTTTTTATCTTCATAACAATTCATTTGAGATGAATCAGCCAACCGGACAGTATGGACTCAACCTATTTGATATTGAAGAAAGGGTATTATGACAACTAAACAATATCGGTTAGAAACCGATTCATTAGGGGATTTCCTCGTTCCTTATGACGCATACTATGGATCACAAACAGCACGATCAATTCTTAATTTTTCTATAACAAATCAACACACCCACCCAATGATGATTAAAGCCTTGGGGATGGTTAAAAAGGCAGCAGCCATTGCGAATAACAAACTTGGTTACATCGATGATGAGCGCTTAAAATACATTAAAGCTGCTTGCGAAGAAGTAATCTTGGGTAAATTTAATGATCAATTTGTTACCGATGTTATTCAAGGTGGAGCAGGAACTTCAGTCAACATGAATGCGAATGAGGTCATTGCGAATCGAGCAAATGAATTAGCAGGACATGCATTAGGTAGTTATGACTATATCCATCCAAACGACCACATTAACTTTTCACAATCTACCAATGATGTTTTTCCTACAGCCTCCAGAATTGCTTTGATTTATTTAGTGGATGATTTAATCGCTGAGATAAAACTTTTGATTCATTCCTTAAATAAAAAGAGCGTTGAATTCAAAAGTGTTTTGAAACTGGGTAGAACCCATCTTCAAGATGCGGTACCAATTACTTTGGGTCAAGAAATGAAGGCATATGGTGTTGCTATGTCACGGGATATGAAGCGAATTCATACCTCCTTCAGAGAATTGAGAGATGTTAATATGGGGGCAACTGCTGTAGGAACAGGGATTAATGCTGATGAAGACTACCAAAAACTGGTTGTCGAAATTCTTACCGATGTTACGGGGATTGATTTGTCGATTACTAAGGATTTAGTGGATTCTACTCGCCATGTGGATCCTTTAGTGTGGGCCCATGCCTCAATCTCTACGTTCTGTACCAATTTATCTAAGATGTGTAATGATTTACGGTTAATGGCATCGGGTCCAAAAGCTGGTTTCAATGAAATTAATTTACCTGAAAAACAACCTGGTTCTTCAATTATGCCAGGGAAAGTGAATCCTGTTATTTTAGAAGTTACCAATCAAGTTTGTTTCCAAGTATTTGGTAATGATGCTACCAT
Source organism: uncultured Erysipelothrix sp. (assembly GCA_964635335.1). Lineage (GTDB taxonomy): Bacteria > Bacillota_I > Bacilli_A > Erysipelotrichales > Erysipelotrichaceae > DUUI01. Next base: position 13,139 of record CAZWPP010000021.1, read on the forward strand.
CACAAAGGCTGCTGAAGCAGGTCAACTCGAGTTGAATGTTTTTGAACCTGTTCTAATCTTTAACTTGATTCAGTCGATTGAAATTTTAACGAATGTCTTAGATACCCTTCGTCTGAATTGTATTGATGGAATTACAGCGAATAAAGAATGGTGTCAACACTTGGTCGATATCTCGATGGGTACTGCGACTGCGTTTGTTCCAACGATTGGTTATAAGAAAGCCAGTGCTCTGGCGAAACAAGCTTTAACAGAAAACAGGTTACTGAAACACTTGATTATTGAACATGGATTAGTGAGTCCTGAAGAACTCAGTGAGATTCTCAATATTGATGAAATGACTCGCCCTGGTATTCCGGGAAAACGTCACAAGAAAAAATAGTCCCGCTAACTCTGCTTGCTTCAAGTAGAGTTTTTTTGTATACTCAGTAGTTATAGGGGGCATCCAATGAAAACTCAAACGAAATTTATGTTTATCGCTTTTTTTGGTTATTTGTTCTTAGGAGTAGCTATCTATGAAGTAAGTCACAATCGGTTGCCTTTGACGATGACCTTTAATCTGATTTTGTCTTTGGTATCTTTTGTGCTATCACAATACCTGTTTCATCATAAAGAAGAAAAGATAACAATTTTTGTTATCCTTTCATTTCTGTTGTTTGTTTTATTTCTACCCAATAACTTTTACATGATTACTGATCTCATTCATATAAATTCTGCTGATTTCTATTATTATCAAGGTTCCCTTCGTGTGTATTATAAAACTCTTATTCCATGGATTACTTTATTCCACTTAGCGGGAGGCGTGATTTTAGCTGCTTCACTGGGAGCTACTGCCTTATCGAAAGTTCAAAAATTTATTGCCTATAAAAAAGATGCTGTATTAGGACATCTTGTCACGTTCAGCATCTCAATTTTGTGTGGCTATGGTGTTTATTTAGGACGATTTATCCGTCTGAATTCCTGGGACATTCTTAAACCAGACTTTATCTTCATTCAACTCGTTGTTAGTTTAACGTGGTTTGGTTTCTTTTTCTCTGTCTTTATGGGGTTAGTCATCTATGTTTTGTTTTGGGTATTTTATCTGTTTAAAACTGAAGAAATCTTTGGTTAACGCTCTTTGGTCAGTACCATCTTGATAGCTTTAAAGAAGCTAATCTTGTTTCCATAGTTCAGGGATCCCATGCGATAAATCTTGATGGAAATATACGCAAAGAAAGCTGTCGTTACAAGTAGCAATCCAATTGAGAAGACCATTTCTATGAGCGGAATCGTTGTTAATGGATAACGAGTCGGCATGACAATTAACGATGAGAATGGAACCCATGACCCTATCTTTACCACAATGTTGTCTGGAAGTTCCATCGCAACAAACGATATAAAATATCCAATCATAAATACAAACATAATTGGTCCGATAGCTGAGGATACATCTTCTACTTTGGATACAACTGAGCCCATCGATGCATACATGAACAAGTAGAGGGTATACCCAATAATGAAATACACAAGATACACAATGAGTGTATCAACAGCAAGGCTTGATTTAACAACCATCATAATCATGTCAGGATAGTTGCTTCTGCTTAAGAAGAATCCAACAACTCCACCCAGTATGACAAGAGCTAATTGTAGAATTGCTGCTAGTCCCATTGCTGCGACTTTCCCTAAGATTAATGAACTTGGCTTGACAGAGGTGATGAGGAGTTCCATGGTTCGACTGTCTTTTTCTCTAGCGATGTTGGTTGAGATGGTGGATCCATAGAGTGAGATTATTAAGTAAATCATGATAATCATGAAGTAGGTCATAAACACATTGCTTGTTCCATCTTTTCCTAAAACCTCTTGGGTTTCACTAATTTCGATGGTTTGTAACGCTTGGTAATCTTGATAGCTGATATCATAGTCCGATAACTTATTGACAATGTTCACTTGTCTGAGGGCTTCATTAAGAATGGTTGATTCATAAGATGAAATGCCTCGATCGTTGAATATTGTTTTATATTCTGTGAGGGAATGGATTACAAATCCAACCTTATACTCTTTATCTTTATCGAGGATGTTTTCTTTAAGGTTCTCTTCACTTTCATAGAGATCTTGTTCATCAATTTTTACAACTGTCCTGACTTTTTCAATGTCGGCTTTGTTAACAAAATAGTAGGCAGAATTCTCTATTTTCATTGCTGGATCGTTGGGATTTTCGACAACTGGATCTTTCGTTGCTCCATTATCAAAGAACTTAATAATTGTTGGAATACTGGTAGCCACAAACAAGATAATAGCTAAGGCGATTGTTGTGATTATGACGGACTTCTTTTTTAATTGATTCAACAATTCAAATTTAAAGACAATAAATAAATCTTTCATTCTTTTTCTCCTACCATTTCTACAAAGATATCTTGTAAACTCGGCTCATAATATCCGACTTGGGTAAAATCAATATGGTTATTAATTAGTAACTGAATAAACTCATTAAGGTTAATTTCATTCTTTGTATCAACCACTAAACGATCATCAAAGGTTGATATAACGAAGTTTGGATATTCGTTAAGTATTACCTCATTAACAGATTCAAAGTGAGTCCCCGCAATAAAAAACTTGTTCAGTCCCTTTTCACGTTTAATTTGTTTCAAATCCCCACTCAGTAGGATATTTCCATGATGAATCAAAGTAATGTCATCGCACATTTCTTCAACATAACTCATTTGATGGCTAGAGAAAATAACGAGCTTTCCTTTTTGGACAAATGTACGAATGGCTTCTTTAAAGATTTGAGAGTTAACAGGATCTAGTCCACTGAAAGGTTCATCTAAGATTAGGATGTCTGGATCATTCAAGAATGCTTGAGCTATTTGTATCTTTTGTTGATTTCCCTTGGATAATGTTTCTAAGTGTTTGTCTTTATAATCATTCAGTCCAAAGTAATCAATCCAATACAGTGCGCTTTCTGTACTTTCTTGTTTGGTTCCCCCTCTAAGCTGTCCAAAGTAAACCAGTTGATCGAGTACATTGACTTTGTAATAGAGCCCTCTTTCTTCTGGTAAATAACCGATTTTATTGTTGTTGTGGTTAAAAAGTTGTCCATCTAAGACAAACTGTCCGCTGTCTTGTTTAAAGACATCCATTAAACAGCGAAAGGTTGTGGTTTTACCAGCACCATTTCTTCCCAGAAATCCCATCGCTCTTCCCGATTGAACACTAAAGTTGATTCCATGTAAGATTTCTTTACCACTAAAGCTCTTGACGATATCTTTTATTTCTAAGTTCATGTACTAACTCCTCACTATTTTAATTGAATATTTGTTTATCAAATTTTTCACATATATTATAGCACAACCACCATTTGTTAATTATTTTTTTCTGTTAATAATACCTTGAGTACTACCGCTAGATTAAACAAAA
>CAZWPP010000022.1:0-16319 GCA_964635335.1 uncultured Erysipelothrix sp.
GCTCTAGACAAAAAGAAAAATAAATAAAAAGACTCCTGAAAAGGAGCCTTTTTATATTTTCTTAATACACTGAATCGCAATAACACCTAACCCACCATGACTTGCAAGCACGGTAGGTAATTCGATTTCTCTTAACTCAATAGATGAGAATCTCTCAAAGATAGCTTTTTTGACTTTAGCCATAGGAGCGCTATCATCTACACTCATCAACATAACTAAATAATCTTTTGAATTCACTCCAAAATCAGCAAAAGCGTCCATCATTTTTGAGAAAGCTCTTGTTTCGGTCCGAACGATATCGAATTTTTCAATTTGATTACCTTTATTTTTTAACACCAAAACAATTTTTAGTTTCATAAAATCCGAAAAAGTACCAACAGCACGATTTACTCTTCCCGATAACATCAACCTTTTTAGTGTTTGTGGCAATAAAAAAGCCATTGTGTTTGAAATCAGTTGATTTAACATTTCTTTAATGCTGTCATAGGTTTGATTATTTTCTGCAGCGTCAATAACACATTCAACCATATAGCCAACTGCTCCAGCAATAGTCTGTGTGTCAATCACTTCTAAACGTGAATCATCACTTAAACGTGCAGCTAACGTCAATCCATTGAATGTTCCTGACAACTCTTTAGACACAGATAAGACTAAGACATGGTCATAGTCTTTTTTAAGTATCATACTAAATAAATTGTTAGCTTCTTGAATTGACGGTTGACTTGTTTGTAAAAGTTGATTCTTTTCAAAAGCGCGAAACAAATCCTCTTTTGTAAAGTTTTCCACTTCCATTGTATCTACCGCAACCTTTATATTGACAACATACACATCAGGATGTTTCAACATTCTCTCGCTCAATATAGTAGATGAATCAACCACAACAGCAATTTTTGACATTATCTCACCTTCTTTACACACTGAACCCCAAAGACATCAAGTCCTACATGCGTTGCGATAACTCCAGGCAAGAAGTTATCACGGATTTCAACTTGTTGTCCAAAGGTTTCTTTTAGCTGTACCTTCATTTTATCATAGAAATCTGTATGGTTAACCTCTAATATGTAGAAAACCCAGTCACTGTCTGCTCCAAATTGAATCATATTTTCGATAAATAAAGACATGACCTTCTTTTCAGTACGAACAACATCTAGTTTTTCAATTTTTTCACCTTTATTCTCTAAAATAAGAACTGGTTTAAGTTTTAAAACACTCGCTAAATTTCCTACAGTTTTGTTCATTCTACCTGATTTAATGAGACGTTTTAAAGTCCCTGGATAAATCAGTGTTTGGTTGTGATCCCGAATTGTATCTAATGCTTGAATCATTGTTTCGTAATCTGCATCTTGTGCAGCTAGATCCAATAACACTTCAACCATGTATCCAATCGGACCAGCGATACTAACTGTGTCATAAAAAGTCGCATTCTTTAACTTGATTTCTTGATTAGCCATTAAGAACCCATCATGAGTTCCAGATAAATGCTTCGTAATTGGTAACACAAAGATATGATCATAGTTTTTCGATTGCGCAAGTTTTAAAACATCCATAGTATCTGCGATACTAGGTTGAGATGTTGTCATATTCGCATCTTGTTTTAAATAATCTGTCCATTCTTTCTCTTTAATATCTTTCCCGTCTAAGTAGTGTTCTCCATTGACAACTACTGCTAATGAAACAGAATGAACATTTGGATGATTTTTTAGTTTCTCAGATAATATTGCTGTTGAATCAATAATAATTCCTATATTTTTCATAATTCTCCTCATATTGTTTTTTACAATATATGCTATTATAACAATATTAATTTGATAGTCAAATCATTTTATCTTAAAATTATGATAAACTATAACCATGAAAACAATCATATCGACTGTCGAAGTCTCACAGACCATTCAAAAATCAGAATTCATCAGCTATTTAATTCCTGTAAAAAATGAAGATGAAGCCAAAGAAGAACTCCAAAACATAAAGAAACAACACCCGAAAGCAACGCACCATTGTTCAGCCATGGTTATCGATGGGATTACTCGTAGCAATGACGATGGTGAACCAGCCAGTACTGCTGGACTCCCTATGTTACAGACCCTTTTAGGAAATGAGATGGATTATGTCTTAGCTGTAGTTGTTCGTTATTATGGTGGCACTCTTTTAGGTAAAGGAGGTCTGATTCGTGCCTATGGCTCAAGTGTCACTTTAGCAATCGCAGAAGCAGATCTTTACACTGAAAAGAAACTAATTAAATGTCATGCTACTGTTTCTTTTGATTTAATCAATATTATTGAAACTTTTGCTATCAAAAAAGCGACCATTCTTGATCGCTTGTATACTGACAAAGCAACATACATTTTGTTAATTGAGGATGAGTCCTTGATGGATGAACTAAAAGAACTAACTTTAAATCAGATTGACTATTCTAACATCGAAGTAAAAACAACCTTAGTCAAGCTCTAATTCTACTGGGCAGTGATCAGAACCCATGATATGAGAATGAATCGTTGCAGATATCATTCTTTTTTCAAGTTCATCAGCTACTAAGAAATAATCTATTCGCCATCCAATATTGCGTTCCCTAGAATTATGTAAATAACTCCACCAAGTAAAAGCATCTTTTTGATTTGGGTAAAAGTAGCGATAACTGTCAATGAATCCTTGATTAAGAAACTGTGTCATTTTATCACGTTCTTCATCGCTAAACCCTGCATTCAAACGATTCGCTGTTGGATTCTTTAAATCAATTTTAGTGTGCGCAACATTGAGATCCCCACAGACAATGACAGGTTTCTTATTTGTTAATTCCACACAATAATCTTGGAATGCATCTTCCCACTCCATCCGATAGTCCAGTCTCAATAACTCACTTTTTGAGTTTGGAGTATAACAAGTAACCAAATAAAAATCATCATACTCGCAAGTTATAACTCGTCCTTCATCATCAAATTTCTCAATTCCGATACCGTTAGAGACAGATAATGCTTCTTGTTTTGAAAAAATAGCTGTTCCTGAATATCCTTTTTTTTGTGCAAAATTAAAATAGGAGTGATAACCAACAGGATCAAAATCATGTTGATTCTCTTGCATCTTGGTTTCTTGTAAACAGAAAAAATCAGCATCGAGTTCATTAAAAATTTCAACAAAACCTTTACTTAAAATTGCCCTAAATCCGTTAACATTCCATGAAATAAATTTCATAACCCTAATAAAAGAAAGAGGATTATTCTTCCTCTTTCATTCTCCACATTTCACTAAAAGCAATATAAGGAACAGCATCAACAGCTTCTTTTGCGTGGCTTCTGTGTTTCTTAATATTACCTTCTGCTTTTGAAGTCAGGAAATCTTTATTGGACATGTATTGAATATAGATGAGCTTTTTAAATAAGAACCAACTTGCGATATTTCTAAAGATAACGACTGAACGATCTTCAACCGCTAAGATATCATTTCTGATTTCATCTTTGTATTTGTTAGCATATTCCATGACATGATTTTGTAAATCATAGAATCCATTATAATACTTGCGATCAATTCGTCGTTGAAGTGGCCCAACTCTAAGTTTGCCATCTTTCAATGAGTCTAAGTAACTAACAATATCACCCAAATCAGCATAGGTAATCGCAACTAATTCAGAACGACTTTCTTCAAGAATTGAATATTGTTCAGTTAAACAATAATACAAACCTTTTGCTAAGAAATAATCAAGCTTACGGTTACCGTGCGCAACTAAAACCCCAACTTCTCTGTCACCGATTTGACCATAAAGAATAAACGATACATCAAAATAATTGTTCGGTAATTTTTGTAAATCTCTGTACCGAATTATTTGATTACTAATCGCCTTCTTATTAACATTAAATCTAAAGTCAGTAATGATACGGAAATCTGGGTACTCTGCCAGTACTTTTGTTAATGTTTCTTTAACCTCATCGCTAATTGGTGCATCTGAGTTTAAAAAATCTTCAAGATATCCATTAAATTTACTAAGGTTTGAACCTTTACGACTATCTAATACCTCACTTAATATTGATACTACGGACATAATTTCTCCCCCCTGCTACCATATATTATTGCACATTAAAGAGCATTTTTAAAGTTTTACACATAATAATATACCTTTTTTTAGCTTTATGAAAATTTTCATCAATAAAAACAAGTTTAAACTAGAAACAAAGGTAATTTGTTAAAGGATATCAATCGATTTTTATCGACAATAACAATAACTTGTACAAACGATTTCATATTCGATGATATAATATTGTTAATAAGCAGAAAGGAGAAGATATGGAAACTGTTCACTTAATTGACTTATCCTCTCGAAATCATGTCATCAAACACTTATTAGAAACTCATCCCGTTCTTTTTAACGAACGATTTCAAAGCTTTGACCAAACATTTTATAATGAAACTCATACGGTCGATAGACTGATTTCAACACACGCATATGTATTAAAACATCTTGATCATTTTAATCTCTTAAAAAAAACACTTGACTATGATTCTTCGATTCAACAAGCCCTTCTGTTTCTTGACTTATTGGATCGTTATCAACTCAATCTCGACACTCTACCTACTTCAACTGAGTTGGAAAAAGAAAAGACTTTTTTGTTAAAACTGATAGCAGAGGTAGCCGCTCGACCTTATAAAACATTAAAGCCTATCTCTAAAAGAATGCTGGTTCACCCTTTTTATCAAGAGCTATACCACAAGAATCTTCTTAAAGATTGTCCATCAATAAGTATTCCAAAGCATACACCTACAATTCGAGCATTTAAGACGCTGAATGTCCGTCAAGAAGTCAGTGCCTTGATTGAAATTATTAATGCAGAAACGCCTGATAGTTTGCTGATTTTATGTGGAAATACTAAGTACCTTAATGAATTAAAGCGACAAGAATCTAAGCTTATTTCTTCATTGAGTTATTTGAATGATTCTGAGACTAATTTCGTCTCTGCTAGTTTTTATTATTTTGTGGATTCGCTTATGACAAATAACATGGAGTCTTTTATCAATTTCTTAGATATCAATGTTTTTAACTTAAATCATGCGGCTTCCCTTATAGATGTCATCAATCGTTATCAACTCGACTTTTCTAAGTTTCAAACCGAATTTGTTAATCTTGAATCCATTGATTTATCAATGTTTCAAAATAGATATGATCAAATCGATGAAATCAATCGAGTGAAAGATACTGTTTTACAGCTTCAAAACATGATTAAGACGACACAGCTTTTTCCTGTATCGATACTTCTTTCAGATACCTTCGATTTGTTTGCTTCGAGACTCAAGAAGAAACAAATTATAGAATTAAAAGGAACCCTAGAGAATTTGTTACCACATTTGACTCAAGATAATTTCCTGAGTATTTTGAAAGATTCACTATTATCTCCTCAGAAAAAATCAACAACACTTAGTAAGTATCTTGTTGCTGATGCGAACTTTCAACCAATCTACCCATTTGAAACCTGTGTCTTTTTAGGTATGACTCAACGTAATTATCCGAATTTCAGATCAATGAGTGGTTTATTCGGTGAGAGTTATGTTGAAAAGATTCAAGGATTTCCTTCATTAGTCGAGCGAATTGAATTTCATCAACAACAAATGAACAGCTTTTTGACCTGCAGTGATAAACTCTATATATTTTCACCACAAATTGATTATCAAGGAAAGGCTTATGAAACACCTTTTGAAATTGACGATTTTCTAAACAAGAAAGATATCAACTACGAATCAATCTATCTGAAAGAATCTTTAGGTTTCGATAATCCAATTAGCAATTTAGATCGTTCTATTTCACGTCAATTGTTCTTTAGAGACAACAAGCTTTATGGATCTATTTCTAGTTTTGAGATTTTCTTCAAGAATTCTTATCAGTATTTTATAGAACAAGGACTGAAAGTTAGAGAAAAGAATTACATTGATCTCGATGTTCAAACAATTGGAACAATTTCACATGATGTGTTAGAAAATTTAGTCAGACGCTATGAAAAAGATTATCCAAACCATCAACCTGACCTGATTGAATTTTTACAACCTTATTCTCAAAGTTTGACTCAATTATACCCATCAAGAGTTGCTTTTTTTAAGTTTTCCTTTGAGAGACTTGCTAAATCATTGAGTCGCACATTAGATCGGTTAAATCTATTGGAACAGAATTCATTACTTCGACCAAAACAAGATTATCTAGAGTTTAAATATTCTGATTTCCAATTGTTTGACGATTTAGAAGTCTATATAGTTGGTTTTATTGATCGTATTGACGAGAATGAAACAAGTTATGTTATTTACGACTATAAGTCTTCTTTTAAAAAATTAGAAGATAAAAAACTCTTTGAGGGTCAACAATTACAACTGATTACCTATGCCTTAGTTTTTAATAAACTCTACAATAAACTGTGCACAGGAGTTTATTACATTAATCTAAAAGAAGCTTATGAATCGTTTGCTCCTTATCACTATACCTCCACCAAAGGGTTAAGCTTAAGTGAACATCCAATAAACAAGCCGTTGTCTGGTTATACATTTAACTTGGAATCTACTGATCCGTTATCAAAGATGATCTTATCCCTAAAACAAGATAAAGAAGGTAATATTACTGATTTGCATAACCTCGATTTTTATAAGAAACACTTTTACTATCTCTACAAATTACTTCTTGATCATTTGAATGAAGGGTTGATTACTCGTGTAAATGTTGAGGATTCTTATTTCTATTACAAAGATCATGAACGATTATCTTCATGGTTTATGAGTCTTGAAACAATTAGTGATGAAATAAACCGACGATACAAAATTGAGGAGAATAGTGATGAAGTTTAAAAGCGAACAATTAGAAGCTATCAATACCACCGATATTAATCTAACGGTTTCTGCTTCAGCTGGAGCAGGCAAGACAACTGTTTTAGTGGCTCGGTTAATGAAAAGGATTCTTGATGATGGTCTTTCGGTGAAGGATATTTTAGCAATGACTTTTACTGAAAAAGCAGCCAGTGAAATGAAGAAACGACTTCAACAAGAATTGTACAAAAGCTATCAATCAAATGATAGTCCACGATTAAAGAAAGAACTTGTCTATCTACAAGATGCTCAAATATCAACTATTCATTCATTCTGTTTGTCTATCGTGAAAGAATTTGGTTATTTAATTGGTTTAGATCCTCGACGCGTGAGTGTTATTTTAAACGACTCACAGACTCTTAATTTAACAGATGAAGCTTTAGATACGATTATCAATAATAAAATGAAGGATCCATCGTTACAGGTCGTTGAAGAGTTTTTCAATTATCTAAATGCTCGTGTCTTTACTTATCAAGAACTTAAAGAGTTAGTAGAAAAACTGAGTTCAAGTTCAATGGTTCATCTTCATCCTAAAGAATGGCTTCAATCCATTCAATCAAATTATCTGGCGAATAGTTTCGTAGATCTACCTAATGAAATTCAAAAAGTTATTCTGATATCGTATCTAGACACAACAAAATCATTGATCAGTGCTTTAGAAGATTTTCATTTTGAATTAACTGTTCAAGAGAAGGTAAATAGCACCTTTGTTGAGATTATAAATCAACAGATAGTTTTTGCTAAACAATTATTAGCCGCAATTGAAGAGAAGAATTTTGAATCAATTAAAATGTTGTCAGAGACTATTTTAAGACTGACATATCCAAAATTAAGCAAAGCTCATCTCGAGCTAAAAGAAACTAAAAGCATTGTTGAATCCCTTCTTAAAAGTGAAACGATGACAATGATGTTGTTGGGGGATACCACTGAAACCACATCGAAAACACTAAAGCTTTATGTTGATTTACTCGTTGAGTTGACACTTAGTTTTCAAGAAGAATTTGAAAACCTTAAAGTGAAGCATCAAGGGATGACTTTTGATGATATTGAACATTTTGCTTATGCGATATTGGTTCACCCTAGTGGAGTTGCTAAAGAGGCATTAAAAAAGAGATATCAAGAGATTATGGTTGATGAATTTCAAGATTCTAACTTTTTTCAAAATGAAATTGTTAATTTAATTTCTAGGGGTAATAATGTTTTTAGAGTCGGTGATATTAAACAAAGCATCTATAAATTCAGACATGCTCGACCTTCCTTAATGAGAGACATTATGAAAATTCGTGATAAATCGCATCAAACTCTTTTTTTGTCTAATAACTTTCGTAGCACAAAGAATATCGTTGACTTTAGTAATCATATTTTTAAGTACGCTATGAACACCGATGGGATTCCTGATAGCTATTCAACACAGGATACTGTGACAATTGGTGATGAAGCACGTCAAAACAAAGTAGATCAACCTAAAGTATCAATTGCTTTAATCGATAGCAAACAACCGGTTCAACAACTTATTTTTGGTGAGCTTACTGAAATTAAACAAACTAAGGATGAGAAACTTTCCAGCTATATTGCTCAAGACATTTTAAGAAAAGTTGAATCAAAGCAGTATCGCTACAATGACATTGCTATTTTAACCAAAGGTCATAAACGTAAGAAGAGCCTTAAGAAGCTTTTTGATCTGTATGATATTCCCTATTATTTTGATGACCGTGAAGGGTTCTATAACTCTGATGTGGTCAGTGATTTGTCTCATTTTATCGAATTTATCCTTCATCCTAACGATGATTCTCACTTATTGTGGGTATTAATGTCTAAATTCTTTTTGCTGAGTGAAAACGATTTATCATTAATTCGACTTCATAACACTAAGCAACCATTGTATGTAAATTTGCCTTTTGTGTTCAGTGATGTTTATCAAACATTGGAGTATGTTAAACAGCTCTATAGTGAGTTATCACCTCTTGATTTTGTAATAGAGTTAACTAAAATCAACGATTACTATGAAGAACGGTGTAATGTTCAACAAAAAACCAACATTGATTTATACATTTCACTTCTTGAAGATTATGTCCAACAAACTAATAGTGGTTTATCAGGTTTCATTGATATGATTGAGAACGCCAAGAAACTAGAGACTTCTAGTGCAGCAGCCCAAAGTGAAGAAGCAGATGTCGTTAAAGTCTTGACAATCCATGCTTCAAAAGGGTTACAGTTTCCTCTAGTTTATTTATTTTCTCAAGACAGAATTGTGTTACCGGATATTAGTCAGAAAGTGTTGATTGATTCTGACTGGGGAGTTTCAATTTATGATATTGATCATGAAGCACAACTCTATCAAAACAATCTCTTGAGATTTGCGTTTAAACAAAAAATCAAACTTGAAGAAGCTAGCGAGAATCTTCGCCTCTTGTATGTAGCACTGACTCGACCTCAAAACGAGTTAATTGTTGTTGATTACAATGGAAAATTCCAAGAGCAATTGACTCTGGAAAGTCTCTTGTCTGGTAAAGTTTTTACATCGGTAATAATGAGTGTTTTGAATAAATACCCTACTGATACTTGTAATGTAATTTATCCTGTTGTCGATGATTTGCCTGCCCTTAAAATTGCGATAAAGTCAAAGCATCTGTCTCCTATTATTAATCAACAACGTTACAACATGATTGATTTACAAACTGATGAGACTGGTGTTAACCTATCCCTCATTGATAGTTTTAGTCAAAAAGAAAGAGGACGTTTGTTGCACTCAATTATTGAGACAGTTGATAAAGGCGAATTTATTGCTTATAACTATGATATCGATTTTAATGACCGCGAAGTATTACACTCATATTTTAATCACTCATTCACGAAAGAATTGTATAAACACCCATTGTACCATGAAGCCGCTATCGCTTATGAAACAGAAGAATCATTAGTCTACGGGTATGTTGATATGATTTCTGAAAGTAAAGACAGAGTTGTGATTGTTGATTTCAAAAGTGATAATGTGAATGATGGTGAACAACTAATTAACCGTTATAAGATTCAATTAACTAAGTATGCAGAGGGATTAAGAAAGGTATACGAGGATACTTTAGTTGAAGTTTATCTCTATTCTTTTAAACTTAATGAGTATTTTAAGGTCAACTTATAGAACAAAAAGAGATAGTCTGTTTGATTGACTATCTCTTTTTTCGTTTTCATCTAATTTAAGATTCTAAGGAGTGTCTCCTATTATTTTTCACGATTAATTCTATTCAATTGTAAGTCAAGAATCATCTCTCTGGCATGAATCTTCTGTTTTCATTGGTCTCACGCCTTTCGTGTTTCTATATATGTAATTTAAGTATATTTCCATCCATCATTGGATTAAACAATTTTTCAATTCGTTTAGAATCATTCGTTAAGTTCACTTAACTGATGCATACGAATAATCATGTTTTATTGTTTGTTAATCGCACCAGTTCAAAACGATTGATTGGGATATTATACTTCTATTTCTCCTAAATAATTGTCCATTGGTCTGTCCTCTTTTCGTTATGTTAGAAATTTCAATACCATGATTATCAATTGTAGTATCACACCTTTCTACATTAACTTTTCCTTATCTTTTCCAGAGAGATTATTCTTGGTAATTTAAGAATAGCATATTATTTCAATAAAGAAAGCCCTTACTTTTAAAATGTTTTCTGCTATAATAAGAGTGTTGAGGATTAATAAAAAATAATGGATTACCATTTGAAGTTATAGAACATAACTTCTTTTTTGTTATGAGATTTAATACCATAAAAAAGAGAAACACAAGATTGGTGTTTCTCTTTTGATGTTTATTCAAACCAATTAAAGTATTCACAGATAGTGAATATTTCATCTTCTTCTTGTTGACTAATGTAGTCTGCAATATCTTTAAGTTCATCTCTAGCGTCTTTCATAGCTATAGACAATGTTGCATTTTGTAAAAACTCAATATCATTCATAGAATCACCAAAAGCAACATATGGTTCAGAGATAACATGTTTGAGGCCCTCATATTTATTGGCATTTGCGAAGATAACATCCACATATTCATGAATTCCTGGTATTAATTGAAATTCTGGATAGTCATCAAATAAAGAATGATTAGTTCCGTAACCCATTAATGTAAAGATCTTTTCATTTTGATAAGTTTGAGGGGTTGGTGTGTTTCCCGCAAGACCTTCATGAACTCTCTTGACACTCTCATAAACAGGAGTAAAAAGAGTCCAATTATCGCCTTGTCCCAATAATCCATATTCAAGTTTGTGAGCTAGTTGAATCAGATCAATCATTACTTCTGGCTCTATTACTTGTTCATAAATCGTTTCAAAATTCTTATTTAAGACTCGTTGTCCATTATTTAATACATAGTAATCCCAATCAACAAGTTCATGAATTCCTTCTTCTTTAACGGCTCCCCATGCTCTACCGGTTACAAGTCCTAACTTAAACCCTAGTTGTCTTAACTTTTGTAATGCTTGTTTTGTAGATGCATCAATTGAGTTTGTTCTAGGGTTAATGAGTGTTCCATCAATATCAAAACAAATCACTTTATAAAGCATGATGGATCTCCTTGATTGTCTAAGAGTTGATTTAAAATGACCAATACACCTTCTTCATCGTTACTAAGTGTTAAGAAATTACTAATATCTTTGACTGCTTGTTGAGCATTTTCCATGGCAAAACTATAGGTTGCTTGTTGCATCATCTCATAGTCGTTCATAGCATCACCAAAGGTCATTGTTTCATGAGGAGTTATTCTGTTTTGTAGTTGATATTCCTTAAGGGCTGCCCCTTTGGTTGCTCCAAGATTCATAATATCAATCCACTCTGGACCTGATTGTACAACTTGTAACTTGTTTTGAATCACTTCAAATTTCTTTATCAATTGATAATCTGCTTGTGGATCGTAGATAGATATTTTTGTGATGTCTTGAGCATCTAATAAGTCATCAACCCAAATTTGTTTGACATAGTATTTATCAAATTCTTTTACCATATCAGGATCCATATCGTTTGGTAGGTAGGCTCCTGAGTAAGTACCGACCGTATTTAAACAATTAAGTTCTCTGCACAAAAGCAGTGCTTGATCACTTAACTCTTTATCGATAATGTTGGTATAAACACTAGTTGTGCCTTCATAAACAAGTGTTCCATTATCACTAAAATAGACGAAATCATCTGCATGTTCGCCCATTTGATTATAGAGAGTTTGATATTGTCTACCTGATCCAATCCCTAATTTAATATTCAGTTTTTTTAGTTGAGTAACTACTTCAAAAAAACCTTTGGGAAGCTCCTTATTACTATTTAAGAGAGTCCCATCCATATCAAATACAATAAGTTTAATCATTAAATATCTTCCAAATATCGCTTACTGGTTTATGATCTTGAATTGCTTCAATTGTTTTTGCGAGCATATAACCAATTGAGATTTGTTTAATCTTTTTACATTTTTTCTTTTCTTCATTCATTTCAATCGAGTTAGTAACTACTAATTCTTCAATAGGTGAATTTTCAATGTTTTCAAGTGCATTGCGTGAGAGCACTCCGTGTGAACACGCGCAGAATACTTTTGTTGCGCCTTTAGCATATAGCATATTTATACCACCTAATAGTGAACCGCCTGTATCGATGATGTCATCGACTACAATTGCTATTTTTCCTTCGACATCACCAATTAAGTTGATTGCTTCAGCTACGTTAGGTTGGGTACGACGTTTATCAATAATTGCGATAGTTGAGTTAGGGATAACATCGGATAGACGACGTGCTCTGCTAGCTCCTCCATGGTCAGGAGAAACCACTACAACTTCTTCTTGGAAGTTTTTTGCTCGGTAGTATTGGCCAAACAATGAAGTTGCGGATAAATCATCAATTGGAATATCGAAGAAACCTTGAATTTGAGGTGCGTGTAAATCTAAAGTAACAATTCTGTCTGCGCCAGCTGCTTGTAACAAATCAGCCATCAATTTAGCTGTAATTGGTTGACGTGCTCTTGCTTTACGGTCTTGTCGAGCATACCCAAAATATGGCATAACGACAGTTACTTCTCGAGCAGAAGCTCTTTTGAACGCATCGAGTGCAATTAATACTTCCATATATGTTTCAGATACTGGATAACTAGTCGATTGAATCAAGAATACATCTCTTCCTCGAACAGATATTTCTGGTTCCACTAAAATCTCGCCATCTGCGAAGTGATTAACTCTAATTGTTCCACGTTCAATGTGTAGATGCTGACAAATCTCATCTGCCAATTCCAAACTACTTGTTAGCGCAAATACTATTGTGTCTTTCACTTTTTATCCCCCTCAAGTTTCTTTTTGTTTTTATATTTCAGTCCACCCTCTTTTTTAGTGATGGATTCTGCACGCTCAATAACCATATCGTTGTCCAAGACATCTTTTGAAATTGTTGATCCTGCCGCAACAACTGCGTTTTTCCCAATGACAATAGGCGCGATTAGATTACAGTTTGATCCAATAAAGGCTCCGTCGTTTATTTTGGTTCTATACTTGTTTTTACCATCATAATTGACTGTTACAACTCCACATCCTATATTCACATCTTCTCCGACTTCGCAATCTCCTAAATAAGTGAGGTGAGCACATCGTGAATTCTTATGGACAATTGTGTTCTTGAATTCTACAAAATTCCCTAATCGGTTGTCATCCATCACATGGGTGTTCATTCGTAAGTGAGCAAATGGACCTATTGTACAATTGTTGTCGACACGGGAATCAATAATCTTTGAAGATTCAATCCGCGTGTTGTCTCCGATTGTGGCATTTTCTAACCATGAGTTTGAAGTTATTACTGTGTTGGTTCCTACGACCGTTTTTCCTTTAATTATTACATTTGGATGAATCGTAGTATCTTGACCAATAACACAATCTTCTGAAATATATGTGTTTTGTGGATCAACAATGGTTACCCCTTCTGTCATCCAATGGTTGTTGATTCTTTCTTTTAACCAAGCATCTGCTTTAGCTAATTGTTTACGATCATTGATTCCCATAACTTCATTAATATCATCAACTCTTACTGATTTGACTTTGTGACCATTCTTAGTAAAAAGCTCAACAATATCTGTTAGATAATACTCTTGAGAATGATTGTTGTTTGTGATTTGAGGTAAATATTTAAATAAAAGTTCATTATCAACACAATAGATTCCTGTGTTTATTTCTGAGATACGACGTTGTTCTTGATTTGCATCCCCAAATTCGACAATACGAATGATTTCACCAAGACTATTTCTTACGATTCTTCCATAAACTCCTGGTTCTTCGAGTTTTGCGCTGAGGACTACTAAATCCGAATTTTCCCCTTCTTTGAACATCATTTCCATGGTTTCTGTTTGTACCAATGGACAATCGCCATACAGAATAATCGTTTTTCCTTTTTTATCTTTCAGAGAATCAACATGTAACAGGGCATGACCTGTTCCCTTTTGTTCGTGTTGTTCACTATAGCGAACACTGTCTTTTAAATACTCTCTAATCTGTTCTTGTTGATAACCAACAACTACATCAATTTGGTCAACGTTTAGTTTTTTTAGTCGATCGACCAAATGTCCAATTAGTGGTTTATCAGCAATAGGGTGCATGACTTTATTGATTGATGATTTCATGCGAGTTCCTTTACCAGCTGCTAACACAATGGCATACTTCATAAAATTTCCTCCTGTTTATATTGTACACTAGATAGTGACAATTCTACTCTTTTTTATGAGTGGATATTTCAAAAAAAACTTCTCTACAGCTCTTCTTGTTAGACTTTCATCCTGTGTTATCCCAAAGACGACCGAACCTGCACCTGTCATACAGGCATTATCAAATCCAAATTTGATTAGTGTATCAATAATTCTTTGTATTTCAGGATGTTCTTTGATGGCTTGGGGTTGCAAGTCATTAATTAAGTTCTTCTGAACTTTTTCATAATCCCCTGCTTTTAAACCTTCTAATAACTCTTCAAATTCACTTTCCGATGCTTCTTTAATTTCGAGATTGCTGAATAGTTTCTTTGTACTAACCCCGAAATTAGGTTTAACTAAGAATAAATGAAAATTCGCATCAATCTCAATAAATTCTAGTTTCTCTCCAATTCCTGTGACAAGGGCTGGTTTATTGAATAAACAGAAGGGAACATCTGCTCCAATTCTAAGTCCTACTTCAATTAACTGTTCTTGATTTAAATCTAAAGAGTACATCTCATTGATCATATTAATGACACAGGCTGCATCTGCACTTCCTCCTGCCATTCCTGCTTGAGTAGGAATGTTTTTGACAAGCTTTATCTGGAAGTTGGTTGGTGTTTGATACATCTCGTGCATGACTTGAACTGCCTTATAGACAGTGTTCTTATCATCATTTGGTAAGTAATATTTATCGCTTTGAATCGTTAACTGACTACTTTCTACAATCTCTACAGTATCGAACAAATCGACTGGAACCATTATCATTCGTAAGTCATGATAACCATCCTCTCTTTTTCTAATAACATTGAGACCTAAGTTTAATTTTGCGTGTGCTTTACGTTTCATAGACACCCCGATACATTTCTATAAATTGACTGGTTGTTAATTCTTGAGCTCGAACACTTGGTTTTAACTTGTTGTCAAGAAATAGCTTTTCAATTTGATAGCTATCTAATATCTCTTTAAGGTTGTTGTTGAGTGTTTTTCTTCGTTGAACAAAACAAGTTTTTACAAAGTCAAAGAACTTTTGTTGATCTTTGACGAGCTGACTATTCTTATATTTGAGAGAAATAACCATTGAATCAACTCTTGGTTTTGGGTAGAAGCAAGCTGCCGGAACTTTGAATAATAATTTGTGGTCAAATAGGTAATCCATCATGACACTGAGTGCATTGTATTCCTTAGATCCTACTTTTGCGCTTAATCTTTCTGCTACTTCTTTTTGGACCATCAGTGTAATCTGAGAAAGCTTCATATCACTTTCTATTAGTTTGAAGAGAATTGGTGTAGTGATATAGTAAGGAACGTTTGCGCAAACTACAACATCTTCTAAGTGACTAAATTGTGATAAATCAACTTCGAGAAAGTCCTGATGAATAATTTTAACGTTGTCAACATCTAAACTATCTTTCAACACTTCGACCATGTCGTCATCAATTTCGATGGCTATTACTTCATTAGCTACCAGTGATAATTGCTGCGTTAGAGCCCCGAGTCCTGGGCCAATTTCTATTGTTGTTGTTAATCGCGTTGCTCCTGAATTCTCTGCAATTTTCTTAACAACACTCGGGTCGATAATAAAGTTCTGTCCCAGTCTCTTTTTTGCGTTTAGCCCATGTTTTTCTAAAAGACCCATGGTGACTTTGTAGTTACTGATGGTTAGCATGGACTATCCTTTCTAATTCTTCGATGGTGATTTTCATCATGTTGAGTGTTTTATAGAACCGCTTATTATTCATTGTTGGTAAACCTAACTGTTTTAATACTTTTTGTCTTAATTCCGTCGATT
>CAZWPP010000023.1:0-15643 GCA_964635335.1 uncultured Erysipelothrix sp.
GAAACTCTATTCTTGTTCAAGATACAATTGATGGTGAAATCTATGGATTCCAAATCTTTGATTTCACAAATATTGATAAATACATTCTGGGAGATATAGTAAAAGTTACTGGAACAGTATCACTCTATGGTAAAGTTCCACAACTCGGATCAGTATCAAAGATTGAAGTGTTACGCTCAGATGTACCATATAAGCCACAAGAAGTAACCATCCAACAGTTAAATGATGGTAAAGACAAATATTTGTCTGAGTTTGTGAGGGTTAGTAACGTGACTTTGGGAACCCAAGATTCTTCTGGTAACACCACAATTAAAGATACTACCGGTATCACTTATCCAATTTATAAAGGAGCAGCTTTCCCTACAGGTGTTAAAGAAGGGGAAGTAGTTCATGTATTAGCGGGAGCTTCAAAATACAACACTACCTACCAATTGAGAGTGGGAAGTAGTACCGATTATATTGTTGCTAATGACACAACACCTCCAGTATTTGGTGAGTTAACATTGTTACCTCCAAAAATTGGTGAAAATTATGTCATCACTAATATTGATATACAAGATAATGTAGGAGTTAAATCAGTAACACTTACAGTTAATGGTGGAACACCACTCGACGTAGTATTAAATGCTGAGACAAAAAAATATGAGATTACTATTCCTGCTCATCTTGTTACAGCTGGAACACTCACTCTAGTGTTTAAAGCAATTGATGTAAACGGTTTAGAATCAACCTTAAATAAGGTTGTCGAAGTTAGTGACAAACCAGAAATCAAATCAGTGAAGCCAGCACCAAATACAGCTACAAATGATAATAAGATGCCGGTAGTCGAAGTTGTATTCGCAAACGCCGGTGTCAAACCGATAGTCAAGTTAACACTCAATAATGAAACATTTGACATGATTGTTGATGGGGATAAAGCTACCTATACACCAACAAAACCACTCATAGATGGAATTATTAATGCGGGCGTAACAATTACTCGCGAAGATAAAGAAGTTGGTGTTTATACGTGGAAATTTACAGTCGGAAAAGCACTCTACAATTTTTATTTCGGACAAATTCATTCCCATACAGCTGAATATTCAGATGGAACAGGAACATTAGTACAAGCTCTAGAATATGCTAGAAATGCTAATCAAATCGATTTCTTTGCGGTAACAGATCACTCAAACTATTTTGATTCCGCAACTAATTTAGGAACTTTTGATAATCCGAAATCAGGTTTACCTTCGAAGACTGCTGCACCAAACAGTATGTGGGAAACCTATAAGAATCAAGTTAATGCAGCAAATAATGATGGAAAATTCGTATCATTCGCTGGATTTGAAATGACATGGTCAGGAGGACCTGGCCACATTAATACCTTTAATACAAATGGATTTGTTTCTAGAAACAATCCTCTATTAAATAGCAAGTCAAGCAAACACGAAGAAGTTTTAAAGAGATATTATGATTTATTGAAACAACAAGAAGGCAGTTTCTCGATGTTTAATCACCCAGGAAACACCTTTGGAACCTTTAATGATTTTGGTTATTGGGATCCAGCAATTGACAATAAGATTAAGTTAATTGAAGTTGGTAACGGAGAAGGATTAGTTGGAAGTTCTGGATACTTCCCAAGCTATCAATACTATACTCAAGCACTAGATAAAGGATGGCATCTCGCTCCAACCAATGGTCAAGATAACCATAAAGGAAAATGGGGAGATTCTAACACAACACGTACAGTTGTAATCGCAAATGAGCTAACACGCAGTGCTCTCTTTGATGCGATTAACGACTATATGGTCTATTCAACAGAAGATGATAACTTTGAAGTGTACTTTACAGCAAATGATCTACCAATGGGATCAAGCTTCACAGATTCACCAGAAACCGTTAAGTTTATTGTGAATCTAAACGATCCAGATTTGGGAGATAACATCTCAAAATTAGAAGTAGTTTCAAATGGTGGAATCATTGCTTACTCAAAAACATTATCAACTAATTCATCAATTGAAGAATTCGAAATTCCTAATAATTCAGCATATTACTACCTACGCATAACTCAAGCAGATGGACAAATTATTGTTACTGCTCCAGTATGGACAGGATCAGTCACTATGGTTGGAATTGATGGGGTTAAGAAGGATTCAGCAATGGAAATTGTTAATGAACCATTTAATGTAACAACCTCTATTTATAATTATGAATCTTCAGATTTTATTGTAGAAAAAGTTGAATATTCATTAAATGAAAAAATAGTAGCTTCAGTTACAGAAGATCTACCAATAATTGCCAAAGACAGTAAACAAAACTTTACTCATCCAGTAATAGTTAATTCAGTTGGTGAAGAGTATCTATTGGTTACTGTACAAGGAACACTCAATGGAGTTCCAATGCGATTTAATAGTTCAATAAAAATTAACGTTTACGACCAATCTCAACTAATGACAGTTGGTATTGATGCTTTCCATGATAACTTCTATGTATCTGGAGATTATAAGGGATCCGATGCGAACTTCATCGCTGTTGCAGCTCAATCTGGAGCAGTTGTTGAACACATCAATGAAGCGTTTACTTTAGAAAAATTACAAGAATACAATGTCATCATTCTGACTGTTCCATACCTAGGATTTGGTAAAGGTGGTAAGGACTACACTGATGCAGAAGTTGAAGCGCTTAAACAATATGCTAAAAATGGTGGTAATATTGTCATCACCTCAAAATCAGATAGAGGAAATGCGGAAGGCATTCAAAAAGCTTCCGAAGTCAGTAATCGTTTACTTGAAGCAATTGGTGCAAAAGCTCGAATTGCCGATGGAATCGTAGTAGATAATGTTCGAAAAGAAAATGAAGCATATCGACTAAACTTCATAGAAGAAATAAACTTTAATGAAGTTGACGAAATTTCGAAAGGAATATTCAGTGATACTACAGGAGTTTTCTCTTCTTACAATGCAGCTCCAGTTCTTAGCAAAGGTGCTAATGAAATTATCGTAGGTTATCCAACGACTTGGGGTGCTTCATACCTCACTAATTTCACAGGAAGTGCCTATGTTCCAAATTATGAAACAGATAAAGTTGTAGTACCTATGAATGAAGTTGCAGTAGTAACAAGTGAAAGACTATCCGGTGGTGGATTCTTAGTGACCTCTGGTGTAACTTTCTTCTCAACATTTGAAGTGAAGACAGAAATGTTACAAGACAGAGACATTAGAACTGCCAACTATCGCTTAGTACAAAATATATTAAACGCAGCTAAACCAGAAGCAGTCATTACACCAATAGCTGATGTCCAGGCAGCACCTGAAGGAAAGTTCTTTACAATTGAAGGAACTCTTACTTCAAATGCAAGTGGATACGACACTGAAACAGCATTCTTTGATTCAGCGTATGTTCAAGATGAAACAGGTGGAATTAATATATTCCCAATTTCAGGTGACTATCAAGCAGGACAAAAAGTAAGAATCTCTGGATCAACTAGTTCATACAATGGAGAACATCAATTAGACATTTTAGACATTGAATTGATTGATGCTACTATAAATGAAATTGAACCTACACTTCTTGATACTGTTAAAGTTAAAGAAAACCTTGGACTTTTGGTTAAATTAGAAGGTGTGATTAAAGATGTAATCAAAAAAGATGGAGTAGTAGAAACTATTGTAGTAAGTGATGATGCTGGAGAAATGATTGTGTTCATCGATGGATATATTATGCCAACTTATTTGATGAACAATATTGAAATTGGTAACAACATTACTGCTGTAGGTTTATCAAGTATCAGTGTCAATGCAGAAGGCGATACAATTCATCGTATTCGTGTTAGAAACCGAACAGAAATTGTAGCTACACAAACTGAAGTACCAGTTGTTACAGATAGTTATGTCCTTTATGACGAAGCTACAAAAGTAAAAGTAGCAATAAGTTCAGGAACTTTTGAAACAAAACCTAAGTTCGTTGTAAAACCAGTTAGTTATGTTCTTGAAGGAAAAGTAGTTAAAGCCTTTGACATTTACTTCGAAATCAATGGACAAAAAGAGCAACCACTTAAGGCAGTTGTCATCAGTATGCCAATTGCTCCATTAACAAAAGATGGATTAGTTGTCTACCATGAGTTGGAAACTAAAAAATTTGAAGTAATCAATCACGTTATCTTAGGTGATAATGTTGAGTTTACAGCAATAGATTTCTCAATTTACGTATTGGCATCGACACCAAAAGAAACATCGGAATTACCAGATACTGGAGATTCTACTCTTATCTTGACAAGCATTGGGGTAGTAACAACTCTATTAGGGGCTTATCTAATCTTTAGAAAGAAAAGAGAAGAAAACTAATCATTAAAAAAGCCGAAGGATCAAACTTTCGGCTTTACTATGTTTATAAGTCGATTGTATTTATCAGTTGCGATTTCAAAATATATTTCTTCATTCAGAATTGAATATTGCATCATTGCCCACTGACACCATAATAAATGATGAACCGACTCAAAATAACGAAGTTCTTGTCTGATGTCCTCAATCAACTCAGTATTGAAATAAGCAGAATAGAATCTTTCCCTTAAATTAGTATCATCAATGTTGTTTTCGGTAATAAACGACATTAAATCAAAATAGGGATGATTGTCACTAGCGTACTCAAAATCAATTATGAAACATTCGTTATTAAGAAAAACTACATTACCATTTACTAAATCATTGTGACAAAGAACTCTATCTTTATACAAATCAAGCTGATCCAAAATATACTCAAATTCAGATAAATCATAAAGAGACTTTGTTGACAGCTGCTTAAAAGTATCATATTTCTTTTTAATATTAAATTCATGATGCGACAATGGGGCAGAATGAAATGTCTTTATCTTTCTAGCAATATCCTCAATAACATCATCAAGATGGATTTCATTGATTACTTTCAAATCTTTTATGTAAGGTGAGATTTTAATACCAGTTGATGAATCAAAATATGACGTTGGAAGAGAAATGTTTAATTTGCGAATTTCATTAATAACTGTATTTTCAAGTTCATAATTAAAAAACTCATTATTATGAGCATAAGGAATACGAAGATGAAATTCAGAATTATCTTCTAAATAGACATGAAAAATCTGGTTTGTTAATCCAAGGGTAGTCAATTCAATTCTTTTAATAGTTTTATCAAAATAGAGTTGGTATTGTTTCTTCATAATGTTCTCCACATAAAATAATAGCATAGTTACGCATAATTTGTTAAAATGTATCAGTATTTGAGGTGATAGAATGAAATTAATTGTCGCAAGTAATAATTCACATAAAATTAATGAGATAAAAGAGATGCTACTCAATAGCACTTTTGAAGTAGTAGGATTAATGGACATTGACTTTAATCAAGAGATTGCAGAAACAGGATCTTCGTTCTTAGAAAATGCAATGATAAAAGCTAAAACAATCCAAAAAATGTACCCAAACGATGCTGTTTTAGCAGATGACTCGGGATTTTGCATTCATTACTTCAAAGATGCTCCTGGCATCTATTCAGCACGCTTTATGGGTGAAAATACTTCATACATTGAGAAAAACAATAGAATATTAATGGAAATGAAAAACGTTAAAAATAGAAGTGCATATTTTGTGTGTTCTATGGTGTTTTTATATCAAGATTATCAGTATAGTACAATCCAATATGTTTACGGTACTGTTAGTGAAACAATAAAAGGGAGTGATGGTTTTGGTTACGATCCAATTTTTATTCCTAACGGATACGAAGTTAGTTTTGCCCAAGACACACAACTGAAATCCAAGATATCTCATCGATCTAAAGCACTTAAAGAGGTTATAGAATATGTTACGTATACTCAATTCTAAAATTGTTAAGTTTATTTATGGATTATCAATTATCTTGATAATTGTATTGAGCTCAATAAACTATCATAGTTTCAATCGAAAATTCTATCAAAGCACCTATCAAGAGCTAAATACTCACGAAACAATTGGAATAAGTCAAGTAGAACTCTCTAACTCAACAGAGGTTTTACTAGATTATTTACAAGACTATCGATCAGATTTAGCAATTGATGTTGTCCAAAGAGGACAAGAAAAACCAATGTTCAATCAATTAGAAATTGATCACATGGTTGACGTAAAGAATTTGTACCAAACTGCAATGTCACTGCGAATTATAAGTATTCTTGTCTTTCTAATATTAACTTCTTTATATTTGATGTTTATGAAAAGTGACTGGCAGTATACGTTCTACAAAGGGTACCAACACGCTTTACTTGGCTTTGGTGTCATATTATTTTGTATAGTTTCTTATGTCATCGTTGATTTTGAAGGATTTTGGATACTATTCCATCAAGTACTATTTACCAACGAATTATGGCTATTAAATCCATTAACAGACAACTTAATATTAATGGTTCCTCAGCAGTTCTTTAATCAATTAGTTATAAACATTATTGTTACTATTATTTTTTCTTTGTTACTTCTTTACTCAGTCTTATGGTACTTAACAAAACCCAAAAAAATGGGGCAACTCAATATTGTGTTGTTTGAACCAGAAATACCACAAAATGTAGGTAACATCTTAAGAACATCAATGGCAACCAACTCAATTTTACATATTATTGAACCAATTGGATTTATCTGGGATGATAAACGATTAAGACGAAGTGGTATGGATTACATTGATCAAACAAAAATTATTTTTCATGATGATTTGAATGCGTTTTATAAACAAGTTGACGGTGAGTGCTTCTATGTCACACGTTATGGAAAAAAACCACACACTGCGCTCAATTATACTCGAAGAAATAAAAACATATATTTAATATATGGTAAAGAAAGTACAGGATTACCACTGGATCTATTGAACAAAAATAGTGATTATTGCATGAGATTGCCCATGAATCCAGAGGCTAGATCGCTAAATCTATCCAATTGTGTCGCAATCTGCGCTTATGAGGTTTTACGTCAACAAAATTATCCAAACCTCTCATTGGTCGAAGTTCAAAAAGGTGAAAACTGGTTAAGTGAAAACAATCAAACTGATTTGTAATCATTTTGGTTCTCAATTGTAATCAACTAAGCTATAATACCCATATACAGAAGGAGAGTTTAAATGATTCCTAAAACTATTACATCACCTGATGCTCCACAAAATCCTGGTCCATGTAGTCCAGCATTAAAAGTAGGAGATTTTATATTTATATCTGGCCAAGTGCCTTTAGATGCAACTAATCATTTAGTTAAATCATCCATTACCGATCAAACTCTACAAGTACTTCACAATTTAGTAGCTTTATTAGCAGAAATGAACTTAGAGTTAAGACATGTTGTAAAAACTACACTTTATTTAACAAGCAAAGATTACTTAGATGAAGTGAACCAAATCTATGCAACATACTTTTCACAACCGTATCCCTCAAGAAGTATTGTCATTGTCAATGAACTTCAATTTGGTGCAGACATTATGCTTGATGCAACTGCAGTGGATACGTTGAGTTATGAACAATTATTTAGAAAAAATGATGAAGATGATGGACCGACACATGATTGTGCAGATTGTGATGACGGTAGTTGTTACGATTGTTGAGAGATTAGACATTAATCTCTTTTTTTATTTGTGGGTTTTGGTACAATAGACTAGCAAGAACCATGGAGTAGGAAATGAAAAAAATACCCAAAATCAAATTTAGTGAGATTCTATTAGTAATATTATCTGCGTCTGTCTATTCGTTAGGACTACACATATTTATCAATCCAGCTAACTTGTATCCTGCTGGTTTTATTGGTATCTCAAAATTACTCTCAAATATTATCAAAGATTCAATCGGTCTCGAACTTAATTTCATGATTATGTATTTTTCTTTTCAAATTGTTCTAACTGTTTTAGTGTTTAAATATCTTGGAAGAAAGTTCGCAATATTAACAGTCATTCAATATAGTATTGTCTCAATTTTAGGGATAGTCATTCCAAACTATCAAATAGTAGACGACATGATATTACAAGTTCTTTTTGGGGGGATATTGGGAGGTTTAGGATCAATCCTTGCTTTAAAAGCCGGTGCTTCTGGTGGTGGAACTGATTTCATTGCTATTTATTTACAGAAAAAAAATCCCGTATTGCCAATCTGGGACTATATTATGTATTTAAATTGGACTGTTTTACTTATCTCAGGACTATTATACGGTTGGGAAATTGCCTTGTATTCAATGGTGTATCAATTAGTTGCAACGCTATTAATCAATAACATGGATAGTCGTCAAAAACTATCAGGATTATACATTATCACTGACCGCAGTGACGATGTAACAGAAGTCTTATTTAGGAGTTTCCATCGTGGGATTACAAAACTATGGGGAGAAGGAGCATACACCAAGTCACCTAAAGTTTTATTATTTATGGTAGTGAATACTTTTGAAGTGAATCAAGTCATAACCTTGGTAAGAAGTGTTGATGAACAAGCGTTTATCAATGTAACAAAAAGCGAACAAGTCTATGGGAATTTCAAGAGACAAAAAATTGAATAGTTTTTATTGACATTTGTCATGTTAACGATATAATAAACAAGCAATCAAATTATCAAGAGTTGAGGTAGAGAGTTAGCTCATTGACCTCACACCAACCCGTAAGACGGGTGGTACTGCTAACAACGATAAGTCAATCTGTTATTTCACAGCATTCTTATCGATTGCTGTTTTTTTACAGAAAAGGAGAAAATATGTTAAGAGTATTTACTAGTGAAAGTGTTACCGATGGTCATCCAGACAAAATATGTGATCAAATAGCTGACTCAATTCTTGATGAGGCTTTAAGACAAGATACAGAGGCTCACATGGCAGTTGAAGCAACAATCAAAGACAACTTTGTCTTAATCTATGGGGAAGCAAATACCACTGCTAAAATTGATTACAAAGAGGTCTGTCTAAAGACACTAGAATCAATTGGTTATGGAAGAAACTTTGAAGTCTTAATTAAAGTGTCACAACAATCGAGCGAAATAAACTCAGCCGTTAATCAAGAAGAATTAGGTGCAGGAGACCAAGGAATTATGTTTGGTTATGCTTGTTCAGAAACTTCTGAATTAATGCCATTACCAATCACATTAGCTCATAAACTTGCGTATGGTCTAAGAAAACTAAGACTTGAACATGATTGGATTAAACCTGATGGTAAAACACAAGTGAGTGTAGTCTATGAAAATGATATACCACAATATGTCAAAACCGTACTCATTAGTACGCAACACGATGCATCAATTCATCAAGAAACAATTCGAGATGTCTTAATTAATGATCTAATTTTACCAACAATTGACGCGAAATTTATTACAAAAGACACTGAATTTGTGATTAATCCAAGTGGTAGTTTCATAGTTGGTGGACCATTTGGTGATTCTGGGACAACAGGTAGAAAGATTATTGTCGATACATATGGTGGAATGGGACGCATTGGAGGAGGCTGCTTCTCTAGTAAAGACCCATCAAAAGTGGACCGATCAGCAGCATACTATGCTCGATATGTAGCGAAAAGTGTTGTAGCAGCAGGACTAGCGACCCGCTTTGAACTTCAATTAAGTTATGCTATTGGATTAAGTAAACCTACATCTATTCATATTGATACGTTCAACACTGGACTAAAAAGTGATGAAGAAATCTATGAGATTATTTTAAATAACTTTGATTTCTCAGTGTCGAATATCATCAATGAATTAGATTTAAAACGCCCAATTTATCGTAAAACAGCAACATTTGGACATTTCGGTAGAATCAAACTACCATGGGAAAAAATTAAAGAACTTAAATAAAATCAAGGCTAAGCATCTGCTTAGCCTTGATTAATATTATCGAGAAGCACATTCGATTTCTTAATTAGATAAAGTGTTGGAAAGAAGCTTAATGCGATGATTATGATCAAACTTACTGTAATGATTAAGAAAGGATTGTTGTAAAATTTAGCAATGAAAAAGATTAATAAACCAATCAGTAACATATCAAATAACATCATTGTTATTGCGTTTAGATTTTGTTTCGCAGCTTGTATTTCATTTGTCCAGTTTAGTTTTGGAAAAAGGGCATCAATCATAATTGATAATGCATTGTATCCATAAATCACCAGTGCACTAACTATAAATATCCCAAGTGTGATTAAAGGATTAATCTTAAAAAGTATAGTGATTATTATCAAGACAATTAGTTCAATAGTGATACTAATCAAGATTCCCACAAGCATTTTACCCTTTAATATATCCCAGAAACGAATTGGAAATACTTTAAGTTGATCAATCCCTTTTCCTTCACGAGATATAGCTGTAATAGAAATCATATTCATCATCGAGAATGATAAACCTAATAATAGACCTCCCACGATTACAGTAAACTGAGCAGATGTGGAATTTGACAGAAAAATATTTATCGCAGATACAATCGCTTGAAAATCAGCATCCTGCATCATATTTTCCTGTGGGATTACAAACACATAAAGAACCAGAAGAACGGGCAAGATGACATTAATCAACACTAAGTTTAAGAAATAAGCAGGGGTTCTTAGGAGCATTTTAATCTCTCGTTTCATAAACAGAACTTCGTTACGATCATATGAATTTGTTTTAAGTTGATTTTGATTGAATCTTTTTCTTGAACGAGCCCCTTCATTAATTGTTGTTACTCCGTTGAGATAGAAGTGTTGAGAAAACATAAAGCCTAAGATGACTAAAACAATAATTAACACAATGAAAAAGAATAAGTTAAGTAACGATGCTGAGGTAATTGACTTGGCTGCCCAAATGACAAAAGGAAATAGTTTTAACAAAGTATTGAGCATCGAGTTATTTCCTGCAACAAGTAATTGTTCTAAGGTTTGAAGAGCTTGATTCGGATCACCCGAATTTAATGCAACATTAAGTCCTAAGGAGAAAGCAATTGCTAGTATCCCAATTAATAGAGTAATTGTGTTTTTATTCTTAAAGAGGGGAACAAAGTTCATTAGTAGGATTATTATTAAACTTGCTAGTAAAACAGGAATAAATGGAAGAAGGATTCCAACCACAATCCCAATAAACAGTTTTATAAATGAAAAATCGTATGTGAGATATGTGTACAACAAAGGAAAATAAAGTAAAAAAACCAATGAGTACTCATAAATCACTGTTGTTAGAAATTTTCCACCTAAGATTTCGCTTGGTTTAAGAGGTAGACTTAAATAGGTTTCAGTGTCTTGAGCAAAATAATAAATACTTGGAATTTGAAAGAAAGAAAACAACATGATTAAGCTTGATAAGATCAGTATTAGTACTCCAAAAAGATAACCTTCTTGTTGAAGTGGAATTGCGACATCAAATAGACTCTTATAGAATTCAATAGACATGTACCCCAAAGGCAGAAGACTCATCACAATAACACCGAGTAACAAAAGTGATTTCCAACGCTTACTGGTAGATGATGTTGACTCGATGACTTGTTCAAAACTTGATTTGAACATCACCTTAGTCACAATTAGTAAATTACTCATCTTTGGTTACCTTTAAAAAGATTTCTTCCAAAGTCTCATTTGGATTTAGTTCTTTAAGGTGATTCAGTGTTCCTTCATACTTAATGATACCATGATCAATAATAGCAATAGAGTCACATAACTTTTCAGCTACTTCTAACACATGAGTTGAAAAGAGTACCGTGTTACCTTGAGCAGCATGTTGTTTCATCAATTCTTTTAGTTTGAAAGCAGACTGAGGGTCAAGTCCAGTGAGTGGCTCATCGAGTAACCATACATTTGGGTTGTGAATTAAGACTGCTATAATCATTATTTTTTGTCTCATCCCATGAGAATAAGTTGAGATTTTGTCATTTAGTACATCTTCCATTTCAAATTCACGCGATAGTTCTAAAAGGCGTCGATTCTTATCCTCTGGATCTATTTGATAAATCGTAGCAATAAAATCAATATATTCTATTCCTTTCAATGAAAGAAAAGTATCAGGGTTATCAAACACAAACCCAAATTGTTTTTTTGCTTCAAGAGGGTCAATAGAAATATCAAATCCATTCATGTTAATACTTCCAGATGTAGGTTTTAATATACCACACATCATTTTTAAGGTAGTGGTTTTACCAGCTCCATTAGGTCCAATGAAACCAATAATACGACCAGATGGAAAAGTGATAGTGATGTTATCAACTGCCTTGTTGCTTTTACCATATACTTTTGTTAGATTTTTTAATTCAATCATGATCTTTCTCGATTTCTAGACCAATAGCACTTTGAACTATTTTTAATCTCTTGTTTGCCATTAGTGACGCTTTTTGTGCTCCATCCGCTAACACTTTGGAAATAATACCTGATTTTTTTATCTCAAAATAACGTTCTTGAATAGCTTCAAGTTTTTTGACTACAATATCAGCAACATATCCCTTAAATTGACCATATTGCATGTCATGAACATCCACTAAAACTTCCTCAATTGTTCTATCAGATAATGTAGAAGCTATCACCAACAAATTGGAGATTCCAGGTTGATTTTGAGTATCGTATTGTACTTTGTTTATTGAATCTGTAACAGCCGACATAATCTTTTTGCGAGCTTTCTTTGGTTCATCCAACAAATAGATAAGGCCTTTTTCGCCTTTGTCTGACTTACTCATTTTTGCGGTTGGATCTTGTAATGAATAGATTTTAGATCCTACTTTCTCAATTAAAGGAGCAGGAATCACAAATAGTTCTTGTTCATATTTGTTATTCATACGCAGTGCAATATCACGCGCAAGTTCCACGTGTTGTTTTTGATCCACACCAACGGGAACATAATTAGCTCCATAAATTAAGATGTCTGCTGCCATTAAATCAGGATAAGTGTATAAGCCAACAGTTAAATTCTGTTCACCTTTGGCAACTTTATCTTTGTACTGTGTCATTCGATTAAGTTCACCTAAATAACTATTGCACTGAAGAATAAAACCTAATTGAGCATGTTCCATAACATCACTCTGCAAGAAAATAGTTGCTTTTTCTGGATCGAGTCCAACTGCTAAGTACAGAGCAATAGCATCTGTTAAGTTCTTTTGTAACTCTTTAGGATCCTGATAGACCGTAATACAGTGCAAATTAGCGACAAATACAATCATTTCATAATCTTCTTGATACTTCACAAAGTTATTAAGTGCTCCAATATAGTTACCAATGTGTAATTGACCGCTTGGCTTAATTCCTGATAACATTCTCTTTTTCATTTCTTCCTCCTTTTAAACACAAAAAGGTGAACCCCAAGGACGCTAATAGCGTGGTGCCACCTTTATTTTACTCTTCACTTTAACGCAGTGCTACGTCTCGTCTAACAATAGAGCCCATTTTCATTTTATTTTTGCATGATTCTCACCAACCATCATGTCTCTATATTCAAAAATTCAACTACTTTTTCTATTAACGCTGAACAAATAATAACATAAACAATAGTATCAATCAATTAGATTCGTTTGGAACAAACTCCAGAATATCACCGGGTTGACACTGTAATATTTCACAAATTGCTTCTAAAGTACTGAAACGAACTGCTTTCGCTTTACCGGTTTTTAGGATTGATACATTAGCAAGGGTAATACCAATTTTTTCACTTAATTCACTAACACTCATTTTTCTTTTCGCAAGCATGACATCTAAATTTACAATAATTGGCATAGTATCACCTAAACCGTCAATTCGATTTCATCTTTGTAGTTCATGGCATCCATAACAACTAGTTTAATTAAGTGAATAGCAATACCAACAATCGCAATGAGTAAAAAAGTGACGAAAATGTAAATTCCTGGTAAACCAAGGGGCACATACCAGAAATTGACAATTGAAAATACTATTACCATTGAGGTTGCCGCAAATAAACAGAGTTTCTCTAGAAGACTAAGGTTAAATACAAATTGATTTGAAAACACTTGATTCTTATCAAAAAGAAATAATAGCTTGATTAGAGTGATGATTCCAATGATAAAGAGTACTAGAAGTAGTTCCACATAAATGAGTAGTGGGTATTGTAAATTAGCAATGGAGGGGCTATCCATCGCAAAGCTTTTCGCAATTTCTGGCATACTATATGCACAAAAGATTGCGAGTAATCCAAAAATAATCAAAAACCCTTTAAATAGGTGAGAAATAAAAGTCTTTTTCATAATTACCTCCTACTATCATTATCAACAATATTTATTGTTTGTCAATAAAAATAGATTGAATATCAGTTTTTTTACAGCTTAAATAAATAATTCAATTGGTTGTATCTTAAAAGTTTAAAAAATGCTATTATAATAAGGAAACTATTTGATATAATATACCTAGCAAATGGAGGGAAATTATGATTGTTGTGTACACGTCTCCTGGCTGTGCTTCTTGTCGTAAAGTAAAAAACTGGCTCAAAGAAAATAATCTAAAGTTCCTTGAGAAAAATATATTCCAAATCCAACTCAATGAAAGTGAAATTAAACACTTACTGATGAGAAGTGAAAATGGTACGGATGATATCATTTCGAAACGAAGTAAGATTATTCAAGAAAAGAACATCGATGTTGAAGAGATGTCAATTACAGAGCTTGTTGATTTTATTCAGCACAACCCAAGTGTTTTAAAACGTCCAATCGTTTTAAATGAAAAAACATTCTTAGTAGGGTATGATGAAGAAGAAATTGGTGCATTCATACCAGCTGAAAGAAGAGAGAAATTTATTACTAGGCTGTGAAATGACAGCCTTTTTATTATAAAGTGAGGTTTTGTATGAAAGTGTTTATTGGTTTATCGGGCGGAGTAGATTCTGCTGTAGCTGCATATTTGTTAAAAGAGCAAGGACATGATGTCACTTGTGGTTTTATGCGTAATTGGGACTCATTAGCAAATAACGATTATTTAGGAAATCCTACCTTGGATTTAGAAGCATGTTCTCAAGAGCTAGACTACAACGATGCTGTGGATGTTGCGAATAAATTAGGATTGCCACTTGTTAGAATTGACTTTGTTGAAGAGTATTGGGACAATGTGTTTTCAGTCTTCTTAGAAGAAACCGAAAAAGGAAATACACCTAATCCAGATATTCTATGCAATCGTTATATTAAATTCGATGCTTTTTTCAAGCATGCCAAGTCACTTGGTTTTGACACACTTGCTACTGGGCACTATGCTAAAATTGTTGAAGTTGATGGGGTCAAAAGGCTTGCTAAAGCAAGCGATAACAACAAAGATCAATCATATTTTTTAGGTCAAGTATCACTAGATGCACTTCAACACACTCTATTTCCTTTACAAAATATAACAAAACCCGAAGTGCGTGCTATCGCAGACAAACTGGGTCTATCAATCGCAAAGAAGAAGGATAGTACAGGGATTTGTTTCATTGGTGAAAGACAATATCGTGAATTTTTAAGTAATTACTTATCAAAAACTGAAGGAAACATAGTCGATATCGAAACACAAACCATAGTTGGAAAACATCAAGGAGTTATGTACTACACGATTGGGCAACGTCATGGATTAAATATTTCAGCATTTAAGGGACCTTATTTTGTTTGTGGCAAAAATAAGGATACCAATACTGTTTATGTCTGCGTCGGTCAAGAAAACCCTTGGCTAATGAGTGATGCTTGCTTAGTCAGTCGAGTGAACTGGTATACAGATAAAAAAGATATCGAGTGTATGGCTAAATTCAGATATC
>CAZWPP010000024.1:0-15465 GCA_964635335.1 uncultured Erysipelothrix sp.
AACAGCTACTTAATGCTATTAAAACAGTACGAAACGGAACAGTCATCGATTCACCAACTTCTGAAAACCAACTAGAAGCTCTAAAGAAATATGGACGAGATTTAGTGGATGCAGTAAAAGAAGGAAAGATTGATCCTGTAATTGGTCGTGATGAAGAAATACGACGAGTTATTCAGATTTTAAGCCGTAAAACTAAAAACAACCCTGTTCTCATTGGGGAACCAGGAGTAGGTAAAACCGCAATTGTTGAAGGATTAGCATGGCGTATTATGAGAAATGATGTACCACTTTCATTACGCAACCGAAGTATCTATGAACTAGATATGGGGGCATTAATTGCTGGCGCAAAATACCGGGGAGAGTTTGAAGAACGGCTAAAAGCGGTTTTAAATGAAGTCAAGAAGTCGGATGGAAACATCATTCTATTTATTGATGAAATCCACAACTTAATTGGAGCAGGTAAAACCGATGGAGCAATGGATGCTGCAAATCTTTTAAAGCCAATGTTAGCCCGTGGAGAACTCCATTGTATTGGAGCGACAACGTTTGATGAGTACCGAAAGTATATTGAAAAAGACAAAGCCTTAGAAAGACGTTTTCAACGGGTACAAGTGGATGAACCAACGATTGAAGATACAATTTCTATCTTAAGAGGTCTTAAAGATCGCTTTGAAAGTTTTCATGGAGTTCAAATCAAAGACAGTGCCATACTTGCGGCAGCAAACTTAAGTTCACGCTATATTACTGATCGTTTCTTGCCAGATAAAGCCATTGATTTAATTGATGAAGCTTGCGCAACAGTACGGGTTGAGATGGATTCGATGCCTAAAGAACTCGATGAACTTAATCGGAAAATTCAACAGCTCGAGATTGAAGAAATCTCCTTAAAAGAAGAAGATGATGAGAAAGCAATCGATCGTAAAGAAGAAATAAGCTTAGAGTTAGAAAATGCTAAAGAGAAGTATCAAGAACTACATCACAAATGGTCGGTTGAAAAAGAAGCACTCGATGCTCAAAAGAAAGCAAAGGAAGATCTAGAAAATGCTAAGTTAGCACTGGATCAAGCACAAAATGAAGCGAGATATGAAGAAGCTGCTCGTTTACAATACGAAACAATTCCTCAACTTGAGAAAACAATTCACAAGAATGTTGAAAAAGAAAAGTCTGATAAA
Organism: uncultured Erysipelothrix sp.; assembly: GCA_964635335.1. Lineage (GTDB taxonomy): Bacteria > Bacillota_I > Bacilli_A > Erysipelotrichales > Erysipelotrichaceae > DUUI01. The sequence goes on from CAZWPP010000024.1 coordinate 1,173, forward strand.
ATGCTTTTAGAAGAAGTAGATGATGAATTAATTGCACGGATTGTATCTCGATGGACCAAAATTGAAATTGAAAAATTGACTGGATCACAAAGAGACAAACTCTTGAATTTAAAGCATGTTTTACAAGATCGAGTCAAAGGACAACAAGAAGCGTTAGACTTAGTAACTGATGCAATTATTCGTTCAAAAGCTGGTATTCAAGATGAAAACCGTCCAATTGGTTCCTTCTTATTCTTAGGACCAACTGGAGTTGGTAAAACTGAAGTTGCTAAAGCACTAGCACAACAGCTCTTTGATGATGATAGTAAAATTATTCGATTTGATATGAGTGAATATATGGAGAAACATTCGGTAAGTAAGCTCATTGGTTCACCTCCAGGATATGTCGGTTACGATGAAGGAGGACAACTTTCTGAACAAGTGAGACGACACCCGTATTCCATTGTCTTATTTGATGAAATAGAAAAAGCTCACCCAGATGTGTTTAATATTTTACTTCAAGTTTTAGATGAAGGATCATTAACTGACAGCAAAGGAACAAGGATAGACTTTAAGAATACTCTGGTTATTATGACTTCAAATCTTGGTGCTCAATATGCTTTTGAGTATGACAAAGATGCACGCTTTGATCATTACTACGATGAAGTAAAACGCTACTTTAAACCAGAGTTTATTAATCGGATTGATGAAATAGTTGTGTTTAATGCTTTAACTCAAGAAATACTCGTTCAAATTGCGAATAAGTTCTTAAATGAGCTAAGAGATCGATTACTTAAAAAAGACATTACTGTTACTTTTAGCGATGAAACTAAAAAATTAATTGTTAGTCAAGGATCAGATGCTCAATATGGAGCACGCCCAATGAAGAGATATATTCAAAAAGAAATTGAAACCTTAATTGCGAAGAATATGATTGAAGGGACAATTACAGCAAATTCAGCGGTAGTTGTTGACGTCGAAAATAATGAGTTTGTAGTTAACAAACAACAATTCGTTGCATAAAAAAACTCTTCCTATGAAGAGTTTTTTCTAATGAGTTGTTTCTTTCATTTGTTTGGTTAAATCAAGCTCTCTTTTTAGTAAGAAGCCCAAAAGGAGTACAACCACTAGGATTGATAGAATTTGTAACCACAGTTCCATTGTTGGACTTAAAGAGTCAATGACAATCAAAATACCATACATTAATACAAACGCTAATTTGTAGCGATTGAAGCTACGAATTTCTTTTAAGGTTGATTTTTGGTTTAATGTCAGTAGTGTTTCAGGTGTAACCTTCGCAAGAGCTTTGTCTTTAAAAAATAGTTTATTAAACAATCCTTTAATTAAACCATAAACAACTAGAGCTACGATAAAACCAACAAGTGTTCGATAATCACCTAAAATCCCCGTAAATAATATCCATACTAAGTAAAAAAAGATAATGGCTATAAAGAATGCTAGGTGATTCATTTTAATCCATTTGTGGTCTTTAGGGGTTATTTGAAATGCTTGTTTAACATAATTGTCATAATAGATAGTCCGTCGTTTATTATCCCTAATTATGCCAAAACTGGCATCAACTGCTGTCTGATTTACTTCTCTCATTTTCCTTTTCCTTTCGTGAGTATTATACACCAAAATATGCTAGACTTATATCATGAAACGGAAAGTTATTTATCAAAAAAGAAAATCAATCAGTTTACAAGTAGTCAATGAAATGTTAGTCATAAAAGTTCCATACAAGGTTAGTATGGAACTAGTTGACTCTTTTATTTTAAAGAAACAAAAGTGGCTTGATAAACAATACGAATTAAATAAGAGGTATCAAGTGTCTCTTGATAAGCCTATCAATATCTTAGGGACTTGGTATCCCATTGTTCTAAATGAAGGAAAATTTTCAATCGAGCTTCAAAATAATCAGATAGTCATCAGTAAACCAAAGTCCATGAGTGAAGAAACAACATTAGTGAGACTTAAAAAATACTTGAATCTTTTCATTGAACACTATATTCTCGATTCAATAACAGAGTGCCAACACAAAAGAGAATTTCATTATAGTGAACTTAAGATAAAAAAGTTAACAGCTTCCTGGGGAAATTGTTCCAGTAAAAAGCGTTTAACTTTTTCAAATCGCTTGATACATACATCAATACCTTTTATTAACGCAATTGTCTGTCATGAAGTGAGTCATTTGTTTGAAATGAATCATTCAAAACAATTTTATGAACATGTCTATTTCTTTTGTCCAACCTATCAAGAAGATATCAAAGCATTTACTCGTCCCACAGTTTAAAATCAGTTGGAACTTGGGGATCAATATAAATCGTTTTGTACTCATTCAACGCTACCATCCCCAAGTTTGCTTGTGGGATTTTTTTAAGGTTTTTCACTTGAGTGTAATTAACCTTAACACTACTTGAACGTTGATATTTAGAATAATAAGCTGCCAAGTTGGCTCCAAAACGAATTAACGGTTCGTTAAGTTCTTCAGCTACACAAATTACATGGGCACCACTTCCATCACCAATGTGAAACCACCAGTTTTTCTTGTTTGCGAACTTAAATGTTAAGTAATCGTTTTGAATGTTGGATTTACCATAGTAAAAATCTGTGTCTTGATAAACGATATGATTGACATTAATTTTCTCTTGTTGCTTCTTTTTCTTTGGCTGTACTTTGTTGCGTAGTAATCCAGATTGAATCATTTCGTTTTGAATATCAGTAGCGTCTTGAATTGTTGCGTTATTCAGTTGAAACAAGAGATTCTCTAGATAATCAATCTGCTGTTTATTTTCAACAATCTGCTTTTCTAGGTAATCAATACCTGTTTTCAACTTTCGATATTTTTGGAAATACTTTTGAGCATTTTGATATCCAGTTAATGTTTCATTTAGAGGAATAGTTGTTGAATTGTTATTAAAATCATTCACGACAAACTCTTTTTGTCCTTTAACGAGCTGGTGACCATATGCTAATAACAAATCACCCATGTCTTTGAATTCCATGTAATTTTGAGACTCAAGTAATTGAATCTTCAATTTTAATGTTTTGGTTTGTTGTCTTTTAAGTTCCCGTTTCACAATTTTGGTTAGGTTTCCAACATGTTGTTTGATTCGAGCATCATTGACACTTTTCTCATAGACAAGTTCTAACCCTCTCATTAAAGGGTAGGTTGTGGTTGGTAGTTGTAAATGTTTTAGAGGAATGTTATGAAACTCTAAATTACTACTAACGACAAGTGAGTGATTCTCTTTAAGTGAAGCCATAATCTCTTCAAAAGATTCATTAAGGTGACGCATTCTGTAGTCAACTTCTCTTGCTAGAAGGGGTGAAAAACCATGAAATTGATTTACAAGGGATTCATCTAAATTTGGTTCAAAATTTTCAAAAGGATTCTTTTTTGATTGAATCTCAGGATAGTCATAATCTGCACCCGTAAAGATGATTCGTTTTGTATTTTCATAAGGAGCAATTCTATGAAATGCATCCAAGATTTTAGATTCTTCATTTACCAGAATTACATTGGCATATTTACCCATTAACTCAAACATCAGACGTAGTTGAATGACATCGCCTAGATCATTACGGTTAGTAATTTTCCATTCAATAACTCGATCCAACCCGATTTGTTGTGATGATTGAATAATACCATTCTCACAATACTTTCTCAAAAGCATGATGAAATGAGTTGGTTCACTGCTTCTCGTTAATGATTCTGTTGTAACTAATAATCGGTTGGATACTGAATCTGTCGACACAAGTAGATTAAACTTCTTTTGATTAAAACACTCAAAAACGATTTCGTGTTGAGCAATCTGTGATATTTTGTTGATACGGAGAGGTAAAACCTCTTGTATCATTGAGTTGATATTTTGTAAAATAATTCCATCTAAAGCCATAAGTTACCTCGCTTATCTATTCTAACATAGACACAGGACATTACCATGGTTTCTGTTTGACAAATAGGGGCTTGTGCAATAGAATTGAGTAAAGGTTGGTGCGGGTATGAAAAAAGGGTTATTAATTGTCTTTAGTGGACCTAGTGGAGTTGGGAAAGGGACTATTCGTGATTTGTTTATACATCGTGAAGAGTTGAACTTAGCATTCTCAATTTCAATGACTACTCGTCAACCACGACTCAATGAAGTGGATAAGCGGGACTATTTCTTTGTCACTCGCGAAGAATTTGAAGAACAAATTAAAGAAAATGCCTTTTTAGAATATGCTGAATTTGTTGGTTCTTACTATGGAACTCCTAAAGCTTATGTTGAAGAACTTAGGAATCAAGGTAAAAACGTACTATTAGAGATTGAAGTACAAGGGGCTCTACAAGTCCAAGAAAAAGTTGATGATGCCTTAAGCATCTTCATTGTCCCACCAAGTTTTGAAGAGCTAGAACGTCGAATCCGTGGAAGACGCAGTGAACCTGAAGAGATTATTCAACAGCGTTTAGCCAAAGCAAGTAGAGAACTTGAAATGATGGGTCAATATAAATATGTCATCTGTAATGATGATCCACAATTAGCAGCTGATATAACAGCCTTAATTATCAAACGACACATACAGACAGCTCAATAATTTGGGCTGTTTTTAGGAGAATTATGATTTTAGTTGATATTTACACCCAACATCCTATTTTAGGCAATCAAACCTTAACCTATACTCACGATATATTTCTAGAAAGAGGAATTAGATGTTGGGTAGAGCTCGTGAATAAAAAGATTGTTGGTTTTGTTATGCGTAGCTATGAAGGAGAAGTTGAGTTTGATGTCAAACCCATCGAATCAGTGATCGATGATTCCCCAATTTTAAACGATGAATTGTATCAATTAGCAACAGAGATGAGTCAAAAGACATTATCACCAATCATTCGCTGTTTTCAAGCAATCCTTCCCAATCAATTAAGACCTAAAAGTAACCACAAAACTATTCAAACAACTGATTTTGTTAGAGTGATCGATACTACTGGTTATCAAACAAAACGACAACAAGAGGTGCTAGAAGATCTAAATCAATATGAGTCACTCGATTATTCAAATGCTCTAAATAAATATAAAACTGTACTTAAGACATTGATTGATAACGGAGCAGTTGAGCGATTCAACGAAGTAAAAAAATATGTTGAAAAAGAAATCACCATCCAAAGTCAAAACCATCAACTGACAAAGGCACAACAACAAGCATTAGATGCAGTAGTGCTCAACCAGAATCACACATATCTACTGTTTGGTGCTACAGGTTCTGGTAAAACAGAAGTATATTTACAACTTGCTTCTAAAGTTCTACAAAATAAACAACAAGTACTAATACTTGTGCCAGAAATAAGTTTAACCCCACAAATGATTGAGCGTTTTCAATCTCGATTTGGACAAGATATTGGAATTTATCATTCTGGATTAAATGATCAAGAAAAATATGAGCAATACTTACGTGTCAAAAACAATGAAGTATTAATAGTAGTAGGGACACGTTCTTGTTCTTTTTTACCATTTGAGAATCTCGGACTCATTGTTATGGATGAAGAACACGATCCTTCCTTCAAACAAGAAAGTGTTCCTTTTTATCACGCATTAGATGTCTGTTTATGGAGAAGCCATTATCACAATTGTCCACTTATGTTGGGCTCAGCAACACCCTCTTTAGAATCGTATGCGAAAGCATACAAAGGGATCTATAAATTGTTAGCTTTACCAAAGCGGATAAACAATAACTTTCCCAAAATAACAATAGTTGATACAAGTAAAAACTTAAGAAAGTTAGAATATGAAGTGCTGAGTAATGAGTTAAAGACTGCTATACAAGAAACACTTCAACGAAAAGAACAGATTATTCTTCTTTTAAATCGGCGTTCGTACTCGCCAATTGTACAATGTGAAAACTGTTTAGAAGTGTTAATGTGTCCAGATTGTGACACTGCACTTAGTTATCATAAAGACACTCATCACTATCAATGTCACACATGTGGATATCAACAACACGATAACAAGTGTCCTAAATGTCATCATCGAGCTTCTTTAAACAAAGGATTAGGGACACAAAGACTTGAAGAAATTGTATGTCAACTGTTTCCACAGGCAAAAGTATCGCGAATGGATGCTGATTCGACCCGACTAAAAAATGCTCATTTTAAAATACTCGATGATTTTAGTTCCCATCGAACAGATATACTCATTGGAACCCAAATGATTGCGAAGGGATTAGATATCCCTAATGTTACTCTTGTTGCGATTCTCAAAGCAGATTCTGCGTTGTATCATGAAGATTTCTCGAGTTCTGAACAAGCTTTTTCTTTAATTCTACAAGCCTCTGGAAGAGCTGGAAGACATGACAAACAAGGCCATGTGATCATTCAAAGTTTTAGTAGTGACCACTATGTCCTTCAATATGCTCTTTATCAAAACTATCTGGGCTTCTTTAATCAAGAAATGAAATATAGACAAAGTGGGCAATACCCTCCTTATGTCTATATGACAGAAATCATGTTTAGTCACCTAAACAAAGACAAAACAATAGAAACAGCTGATCTATTTAGCGTTGAATACCGCAAAATTGAGTCTTTAAAAGTTTTGGGACCCGTCGCAATTCGTAAATTAGCAAAAATTGAGAGAGTAAGAGTTGTCGTGAAATCAAAGAATTTTGATGAAATGATACAGATCTTAACTACAATTCATTCCCAATTAGAAAACAAGCTGAAAGGAGTTAAAGTGGTTTACAATGTTAAACCGCTTCACTTAACAACATGATAAACAGTAGAACCATAGCTTATAAAATCCTAGAAGGAACACTTCTTAAAAACCAATACACAAATCTAGCACTAAAAAACCTTCAAACAAATCCTCAAGATACTCGTTTTATTACAAAACTAGTGTATACGTCACTTCAGAATTATGAAAGCCTTTTGTTTCAAAGCGCAGGTTATATCAACAAATCCGTACCAAAACATGTAGAAATTTTGTTAGTAATGGGGAACTGTCAATATTATAAAATGGATAGTATTCAAGAGTATGCAATCGTTAATGAAATGGTTAACTTAGCTAAACGAGTAGCACCAGGTTATCAAGGGTTAATTAATGCGGTTCTCAAGAAAACATTTACTGAAACTTTTCGATTGAGCCAAACAGAAGATAAGGTACTGGATTTGTCAATAAATACCTCAACTCCTAAATGGATTACCTCGTTGTTAGTATCTCAGTATGGATTTTCAACCTCTGAGAAGTTGTTAAATCATAATCAAACCGAAGCTCCACTCTATTTAAGAGTTAACTCCGTTAAAGCAACGGAATTTGATATTTTGAATGATTATCCGGTTTTAAAGATTGATAATGACTTAATCGGTCAACAATCGTTTTTGAAAAGCGAAGCTCTTTCATCAGGTTTAGTAGTCGTCCAAGATAAGACTTCGCAAAAAATTTGTACATTATTTGATTTAATAGGTTCGGAGAGAATTCTTGATGCTTGTAGTGCACCAGGAACTAAAACAAGCCAGTTAGCGACCATGGTACCTAGTGGAGAGGTAGTTGCGGTTGAACTGCATGAGCATCGTGCGAAGCTTGTCTCAGATTTGATGAAACGATTATCAATTGAGAATGTAACTACTGTCGTTAGTGATATTTGTGATATGAATTCTGATGAACAGTTTGATGCAATCTTGTGTGATGTACCTTGTTCAGGTTTAGGGGTGTTACGTCGTAAACCGGATTTAAAATACCGCATGTCTTCGAATGATTTAGATGCATTACAAGTTTTACAAACTAAAATACTAGATCATGTCGATCAGTTACTGAAAGTTAATGGTCAGCTTGTTTATTCGACCTGTACACTCAATCGTAAAGAAAACGAAAAGCAGATTGAAAGCTTTTTAAAGAATCATCCTAACTATGAGTTGATTCATGAAGAAACAGTTTTAGGATTTAATGAAAATAGTGATGGTTTCTATATGGCGAAGCTCATTAAACTTTCATAAAATGTGTTATTATATATTGGGTGAACAAATGAAAAAATTAATTGAAAACTATACATTAGAAGAATTGAAACAAGAAATGAGTGCGATTGGTGAAAAGCCATTTCGTGCTAAACAATTAGCAACATGGATCTATCAAAAAAGAATTGATAGCTTTTTTGATATGAGTGATATATCAAAAGCATCTCAACAAAAATTCGCAGATACTTATCAACTGAGCACATTAACACAGCACACTTGTCAAATATCTAAAGACAAGACCCGTAAGTATTTGTTTAAGACAGTGGATAATCACTTTATTGAAACCGTGTTAATGGTTCATGACTATGGCTATTCTATCTGTGTGACATCACAAATTGGTTGTAACATGGGTTGTGCATTTTGTGCATCAGGACTTCTAAAGAAGAAACGAAATTTAGAAGCTGCCGAAATTGTTGATCAAGTTCTACAGGTTCAAAAAGATATCGATAAAGATGAAATGAGAGTTAGTAATATTGTAGTTATGGGGATTGGTGAACCTTTTGATAACTATGACAATGTAATGAAGTTTGTAAAAATTGTTAATGACGACAACATGCTGGGTATTGGGGCACGTCATATTACAATATCAACATGTGGTATTGCTGATAAGATACGAAAATTTGCGGATGAGAACACACAAGTTAACTTAGCAATTTCTTTACATGCTCCAAATGACAAATTAAGAACTTCTATCATGCCAATTAATCAAGCATTTCCATTGAAAGAACTGTTTGATTCATTGCACTATTATTTAGAAAAGAATTCGAGACGATTGACGTTTGAATACATTCTTTTAAAAGATGTCAATGACACACTTGAGCATGCGAAACAACTCGCTGATTTAGTTGGTGGGATGAATGCCTATGTCAATTTGATTCCTTACAATCCGGTTGATGAACATAGTTTTCATCAAAGTGAATTTAAGCAATCAATGCGTTTTTACGATTACTTGATGAAACGTAAAATACAATGTACCCTAAGAAAAGAACATGGGGCAGATATTGATGCTGCTTGTGGTCAATTGCGAATAAAAGTAGAGAAAGGGGCGAACTAACTATGGAAATACTTGGTAATACCCAAATTGGTCTAGTGCGTTCCAGTAATCAAGACCGTTTTGTGATAAAAGAAAATTCTGAACTGGATGTTTATGGATTAATGGTGTTAGATGGTGTTGGGGGAGCTCGAGCAGGAGATGTCGCTTCATCAATGGTTGCGGAAGGTTTTTCTAAGGCATTTGATACTTTAGTTAGACAAGATAGTTTAGAAGATTATCAGAGATGGTCAATGGAATTAATTAGTGAATTAAATCTAGAACTATACAAAGCTTCTCATGGGAATAACGGGTTTTCCGGAATGGCAACAACGTGTATCTTTGCGATGTTAACACCATTTGGTGATTTCTATATTAATATTGGAGATTCAAGGTTGTATAAACTTGATCATCGTCAACGATTAGTTCAACTCAGTACCGATCATTCTTTAGTGAACGATTTGGTTTTAAGAGGGGAATTGACGATTCAAGAAGCACAGAATCATCCTGCAAAAAATGCGGTAACCAATGCGGTAGGAATATACATGAAAGCGCGTTTTGATCTTGCGGACATTGTACTTCCGTATGATATGTTGCTACTTTGTTCGGATGGATTATCAGGTTTTGTTGATCATGAGATTATTGAATCTATTTTAAAGGAAACTTGTAGTTTAGAAGAAAAAAAAGAAAAGTTAAATAAAGAAGTAGTTGCGAGTGGAGCACATGATAACTTTACCTTTATTTTAGTGGAGAAACGTCATGGATAATCTTCAACTGAAACGTTATACCATCCTTGAAAAGGTTGGTAAAGGTGGAATGGCTGATGTTTATTTAGCCTATGACAATGTTCTAAAAAGAGAATGCGCCATTAAGATTCTGCTATCAGAGTTGTCAAATGATGCAGTCGCTAAACTGCGTTTTCGTCGTGAAGCCGATGCAGCTGCACATCTTCAACACCCTAATATCACTACGATTTATGATATCGGAGAAGCAAATAACCGACCTTTTATTGTAATGGAATATGTCCATGGTCAAACCCTAAAAGAACTTATTATTCAACGAGGATCGATTGAGAAAAAAGAAGCAATTTTCTTGATGACACAAATTCTCGAGGGAATTGAATCTGCCCACAAAGCTGGAGTGATTCATCGTGATGTTAAACCACAAAACATAATCATTAAGGCAGATGGAACTGCTAAAGTTGCTGATTTTGGAATTGCCAGTATTCAAGGCTCGATTCAATTAACTCAACACGATTCTGTAATGGGAAGTGTTCATTATTTAGCTCCTGAATGTTCTAAAGGTCATCAAGCAAGTGTTCAATCAGATATTTACTCGTTGGGGATTGTTTTTTATGAAATGTTAACTGGCGAAGTCCCTTATAAAGGCGATGCTGCCGTTCAGGTTGCAATAAAACATCTAAACGAGAAAATGCGTGGAGTTCGACAGTATAATAACTCCATTGAACAATCGATTGAGAACATAATCATTAAAGCTACCGCTAAAAATAAAGAGCAACGCTATAAAACAATTCATGAGATGCTTGAAGATCTTCGGGTTGCTTTAGAACCAGAGCATCTTAACGACAAGAAATTAGTTTTAGAACACATACCACTGGTCTCAGAGTTAAGTCAGGAGACAAAAGTATTTGCTGAAAAAGAACTTGTAGTACCAGAAGTAGTTGACTCCAAAGAATCCCTTAAAAAGAAAGTGTTAATAGGGGTTATAGCGACTAGTTTACTCGTTATTTTATTATTAGTGATTTCATCATTAATTCCTTCCGCAACTGAAAAACAAAGTTTTAAATTATCAAATTATAGTGGTCAATCAATTGCCGAAGTAACGAGTCAACTCAATAAGTTAGGACTAACAGTAAATCCTACTTACCTATATGAAGTACATGAAACGATAGAAAAAGACAATGTGATTAATACCATACCGAATAGTAATGAAATGGTCAAAGAAGGAGATATTGTTCAACTTGTTGTGTCTGAAGGAACATTTTACGTTATTGAAGATTACACGGGTAAACAATTAGAAGATGTCAGAGAAATCTTGCGTAATCAATTGAACATCAACTTAATTGTTGAGTATGAGGCTAGTAAAGAAAAGGATGAAGGAATTGTATTAAGACAAGAAAACCTAAATCCAGATGAAAAAGTTTCTCCAAATAGAAAATATGATCTGAAATTAATTGTCTCTCGTCCTGTTACTTTCCAAATACCAGTACAGTTAATTGGTATGAACTACAAAGAAGCTGAAGCATTGCTGGTAGAAAAAGGGGCAACGGTCTTATTCAACGCAGTTGATTCGAGTACATTGAATGATGAAGAATGGGAAAAGACGGAATTTGAAGTGATTACTAGAGTCACTCCTTCGGTGGGTTCATCGTATACTCAAACTTCAGGTGCGATTATAGAGTTAACATACTTTACTAAAACGGATAGAATAATTGAAAAGGTAAACAAAACAAAGTTAGAAACCTTACTCAATGATTCTCAAAAGATTGATCTGAGTGATAAAACACCAGAAACTGTACAGATATTAAATCTAGCAAAACAAAACACATTGTTAGTTTTAAATAATCCGGATGCTTCTCAAAAACAAGTCGATAGTGCCTATGATAACTTACTAAATGCCATCAACGGGCTACAACAGATTATTATAGAAGAAGAACCAGGCACTGATCCAACGCCAATCACTCCTCAACCATGATCTATCAAGGGAAAATAATTCGCTCAAGCGCTAAGTTGTATCAAGTATTACTGGATGATGGACGACTCGTAGAAGCTTTCGCCATGGGGAAGTTGCGTTTAGACAAAACCCCACTAGTAGGAGATCATGTAACTGTTGAAGATCTTGGTGACAAATTTGGTATACAAGAAATCCTTGAACGATTTAATCGATTGTATCGTCCTAACATTGTCAATGTGGATCAAGTCTTCATTGTCATGAGTTGTGTTGAACCAGATTTTCACTCATTTTTGTGTGATAAAATGGTTTTTAAGGCTAATCTTGCTAATATTCATCCGATTCTTGTTTTTACTAAACTCGATCTTATTCCGATAGATCACTATGTGTATCGTTTTATCAAAGATTATCAACAAAGTGGTTATGATGTTGTTCTTAGTCAAAAAGAAGGTTTAGTTGATAGTTTTAAATCGTATCTTAAAGGAAAAATCAGCGTTTTGTCTGGGAACTCTGGTGTTGGAAAATCAACGTTGCTTAATCGTTTGGATAGTGATTTGCAACTAAAAACACAAAAAATATCAAAAGCATTAGGTCGAGGGAAACACACAACAACCAATACAACTTTATTTGAAATTGGTGAAGGCTATGTTGCAGACACACCAGGTTTTTCTACTTTAAGTTTTGAAAACGAGTCGAAACTAGAATTATCAAAAGCAGTGTCAGACTTTAAACAATATCATACCTGCAAATTTAATGACTGTTTGCATGTTAGTGAACCACAATGTGGTATTAAAGAAGCAGTTAAAAGTGGTTTGATTTCTGAAATCCGATACAACAACTATCTAAAAGTATTAGAAGAGATAAAGGAGGACTAGTTATGATTATTGCGCCATCAGTCTTATCAATGGACTATTCGAAAGTTGAAGAATCAATGAAATTGTTGAATGAATCAAAAGCAAAATGGTTACATTTTGACGTTATGGATGGTCATTTTGTACCAAATATTACCTTTGGTCCAGATATCTTAAGGGGATTGTCTAAGTTAACAGATAATGTTCTAGATGTTCATTTAATGATATCCAATCCAAAGAAGTATGCGAAAGAATTTATTAATAATGGAGCAAACCTGATTACAGTACATTGGGAATGCTTTGATGATGCTGAAGATGCTCTTAACTTTATTTTAGAATTAAAGAAGATGGGTGTAAAAACAGGAATCACAAGTAAACCGAGTACCGATATTATGGAATACTATGCATTATTAGAAGAAGTAGATTTAGTATTAGTAATGTCAGTAGAACCGGGTTTTGGTGGACAATCCTTTATGATGGAGTCTCTTGATAAGATTAGGAAGTTAAAAGAATTAAGAGACGCTAATAATTACCACTACTTGATTGAAGTCGATGGAGGAATTAATCAAGAGAGTGCAAAACTAGTTTTAGAAGCAGGAGTCGATGTCTTAGTTGCTGGTTCTTATATATTTAAAGGCGATATTCAAGAGAGAGTCGATTCTTTATGGAATCTGTAACGATTGTTTTAGGAAACTTAGAAACAATCAAACAGGAAGAACTTATTGGGGATATTATTGGTGTTGACTATGGAGCAAAACTCTTAGCTCAACAAGGTATTGAGATGGATCTTTCGATTGGTGATTTTGATTCTGTATCCACAAATGACATGGATATGATTAAGCAATGCTCTAAAAAGATGATTGTTTTACAAAAAGAAAAAGATGAATCTGATTTTGAAGCTGCTTTACAATACACTCAAAACTATCAAAAAGTGTATGTACTGGGTGGTTTGGGTGGTCGCTTTGATCATCAATATGTGAATATTCAATTAGTAAAAAAGGATAATCGACTTATCTTAATGGATGATCAAAATCAGATTGAAATCAAAGATGTAGGAACACACCAACTGATTAGAAATAAGTTTCAGTACATTTCATTTTTTAGTTTAGAAGAAGCGATGATTAGTTTAATAGGATTTAAATATCCGTTGGATCATTATTTGTTAAGTCACAACGATTTGTTTGCTTTATCCAACGAGATAATGGATGAACAAGCAAGTTTGATTGTGCAAAGTGGTAAGGTCTTCATGATTCAATCCAATGATAAACAAAAAAAGGAAGAATAATCTTCCTTTTTAGTTGTTTCAACTCAATAAAGTGATTGCTAAACTCAATAAGTTAGTATCATTATCAATGAACTAAACTGTTTGAGCTTTTAATTTCTTTAATTCGCGGGTAGAAATACGGATACGTTGTGGCTTACCATCAACCAATACCGTTACCTTTTGAAGGTTAACATTCCACTTGCGACGAGTCGCACGCAATGAGTGAGAACGTCTGTTCCCTGTCATAGCTCTTTTTCCTGATACGGCACATACTCTTGACATTCCGTAACCCCCTTCCATTAACTTGCTTTACTAGAATACCACAGAGAAAATTTTATTGCAAGCAAATTAGTAATTAAATTCAACACAGATATGTAATCAACATATTCTGATTCTGAGTGGTAAAGTTCTTTGAAAAAGTCTATAATAAATCGTGATGAAAGAAGGAGATTAACTATTATAAGTCAAGAGAAAATGAGTGATATGTATTAGAACAT
>CAZWPP010000025.1:0-15255 GCA_964635335.1 uncultured Erysipelothrix sp.
CCCAAATCTATTGTCGGTAATGCTACTGAAGTTTCATTAGCAATGGCGAATGGAAATGGTGTGTTATTTACTAGATAGCCTGGTGCAGCTTTTGTTTCAACCAAAACATAGGAACCACTTCCTAGATTATTAATGGTCAGCACGCCTTCACTGTTCGTTGTATAAGTTCCAACGACTGTACCACCAATCTTTTCACGATAAAGAGTGAATCTTGCTCCTTGTAACGGTTGGTTGGCTTTATTGACTTTATTCAGTTTGACACTTCCTTGATAGTTGATTAGAGTCTCTTTATTATCTTTCCATGTCACTTTAACAGCTTGAGGAGCTACTAGCGAATCGGTCGTATCTTCAATAACAAATACATTTGATTTCTCAGGATTTTTAACATAATTTTGTGGTGCTTCATGTTCTTGAACATAATAAGTACCGGGTTTTAAGTTACTGATTAAGACAGTTCCATCGCTTTGAGTATTAATTAACACTTCGTCAACTCGTAAATCTGTTGCAGCATTATAAACATAGAAGATTGCCCCTTGAATTCCCAACCCTTGAGCATTAACTTTCCTGAATGTTGCACTGCCTTGATAATTCGTGAGCCCGATTTTTGCGGTTGCTTCCGGATGACTTCCATGTGCAATCGGTTCTACCAAAAGACTTCCTGTATACCGAATGTATCCCGGTGCTGCCGTTTTTTCTTTAACGACATAGTGTTGATTCAGTTTAATTCCTTGAGAAAATTCAACCACTCCATCAATATGGGTCTCATTCATTGTAATTGTATCTACAGGAGTATTGTTGGTCACTTCGCCTGATTGATCAGCTTCATACAACTCAAGAACAGTACCTATTAAGCTTAAACCATTCCCTTTTTTCGTGACACGAACCGTTGGTAAGTAGTTCATTACCTCTACTCTTGTTTCATTGTCACTGTGATTTTCCTTAAGATTATTAATAACAACTTCAATACCAGCTAATTCTTGCTTCCCAATAGCATAATTACCATCAATAAGCATTCCATCTTCTGGATTATTTTCTTTTAGAATGTATGTTCCAGAACGTAACTGATTAAACTGCAAGGTTCCAAGAGCGTTAGTGGTTCCGCTTCTCATCAATGTTTCGACAGGTTTTCCATTAACAACTGTCTTTCGATAGAGACTAAAGCTTACCCCAGCTAGTTTTTCTTTGTTGATTTCTCCAAACTTTGAGATAACAAGATACCCTCTTCGTGAAGTTCCAGAGCCACTGCTTGTTGTTGTTTTAACAATGACTTCTTCTTTTTCAACCGTTTGAATGGTGTTAATACCTTCTTCACTGACGTTTAGTGTGTTGGTGACTGCATCACCATTACCAACTAGTACAATTGTTTGATATTCAATATAAAACGCTTCTTTAATCTCATTAGCGAATTGTAATACTAATTTGCTGTTTCCGTCCAATGGGTCGCGTACCGGATTACTAAATCCAGATAAAGACATATCGGTGATCTTATCACCTTTTGTTAGATTGCCCTTTCCATCCATGACTGCTTTATAAAAACTAAGTGAATTGACAACATATATTAAGTCTGAACCCAAATCATCTACAATCTTAAAATTCTTTAGTGTCGAAAAACTTTGGTTAGCCAACACTGTCCACTGTATCGTCGTGTTATTAATTTGCTTTCCATTTTTTTCAGCAAAAGGTCTGTCCGAAGATACAGCCACACTCGCCTTGACTGTTTGGGTCTTACCACTATTTACAAATTCTCCTTGATTAAAGAAGGATGCTTTGCCTTGTCCATTCTCTGGCACAAAAACACCGTCAATGGTAGTCTCAAAACTGACTGAAACTGATAATTGATCACGATCTGTTTGGTTTGTAAAGGATAGATCCAACGTTTTTCCATCTGAAAATTCTTTAAGAACTTGGTAATCCACATCTTTTTCTAAAGCTTTGCCAATTTCTATCTGCAAAGGAACTGAATTCTGAATAGAAAAGTAATGGAGCTTCAACGATCCAGGCACATAGGTTTGAGTTGCGACCGTTTTCCCATCGACAACAATGCCTTGCAAGATATCATTAAAGGTTGCACCAACCAGTGGTTGTCTGACATAGTTTAAATTAACAGTCCATGTAATCGTTTTGGTTACAGGGTTGTAACTTCCTGATTTAGATGCATTATTCGTAATCTCTGGAGTCTCAGGAACAGGTTTCAAGTTCCCAACGGTTACGTAACCACCATCATCAACAGTTGGTCCGCCTCCACCAATTGATCCTCCTGGACCTCCGGGTTCTCCGGGTTTTGGATACGTACCAATACCATATTTGAAATGACCGACCGCATTGTTTTTTAAGTCAACTGCCGAATTATCAATAATGTCGGTCTTATAGTCCACGGTAATCTTTTCGTTGATTTCTTTATAGTCACCAATAAAATCGATTCTTAGCTTAACGCTCTTTAAGTATGTGTCTTTATAGGTATTGCCACTTGGTACATAATCCACTTCTAGCGGATAGTACACTTTGTAGTCTATCCCTTCAACCAAAAGGTCACCCTTTGAGTTTTTGATAACGATACTGCCTTTGTCCAAAGTTAAACCATCACTGTATGTATCTCCTAAAGAGAAATCGAGTAGTTTTTCTTGTCCAGTCCGATTAATGACAACTTGCCACTCAATATTCATGTCACGATAGTTAACTTTTGGTGAACTTTTGACAACAATTTGTTGGGACATAGTTTCTTGTGCTTTGTCAGTCTTGCCATTAGACGTCACTTCATTTTTAACAACGATGTCTTCTGAAATTTGAACGCTATTTTTAGTAGTATATTCTATTTGATAAGCCTTATTGATTGCTTCCTTAAACTGTAAATCAAAAGAATACGCGCCATTTTCATCCACTGTCAGTGTGTACTTGGTTGCATCTATTTTTGTTCTTGTAAGGATTTCCTGAGTTTGTGGATCAAATTCGATTTCATAAACTACAAAACTATCTTTTACAAAGTAAGCATTTTTATTACCATTTGCATCCACAAGAATCGCATCAGAAATCTTCGCATTCTCTTGTGAAATGGATGCCCCATTGAAATTGTAATCAACAAGCCAGTTTATTTCTTGTTTATCTGCATTGTATGATGCACTCTTATTAACCAATCCTTCATAAACGCTTGAAGCATCTGCTGTTGCTGTAAGCTCGAGCGCTCCATCTTTCAGTGAGATTGTATTGTTAAATTGAACAGTTCCTTCCAGTTCACTTGGTGAGTTCACTGTCGTCGTGTACACAACCCTATACGCTTGGTCGATAGTCCCTAAATTGAGCACTGTTCCATCCGCAGTGATTGTATACTTGTCAGAGCTGATCTCAACCTCGCTTCCAACGATAACTTCACCATAGATATTGACATCAACGCCATAAACCTTAACCGATTCAAATGTTAAGAGCGGATCAAAACTTTCTGTTAAGACTGCTTGATTTAGTTTTGCTAAATTCTTATTAACATCAACAGTCCATTCTACAAATTTTGCCCCTTTTCCAGACGCTAAGCCTCTTTTACTTAAGGATGTTCCATCGCGTTCAATAAACACTGGTTGACTCATTTCTTTCGTGCCAATTTCGAAAACCAATTCATCAAGATTCATTATTTCTTCAACTTCTTCTTTGTTTAAAGAAGTCGAGAACCTAAACTTTCCATAAGTATTATCATTGCCTGCAAAATCATCCGAAAAAACTAAAGATAGTTTTCCTTCTGGAGTAATTTCAAAACTACCATAAGATGATCCTGATTCATCCAGCAGCTCACTACCGATTGTCCAAGGTAGCTCAAGAAATTTGAATGCATCCCCCAGATTTTCGCTGTACTTGTTGCCTTTAACCACTTGCCGATCGCTGGGTATTTTCCACGAAAACTCCACTTCAAAACTTTCAGTGGGTTTTAATGGGTTATCTTGACTAACTACGCTTCCATCGCTCTTTAGAATTTGAAAGCTAGTAATCAACTCACCAAGAGTTGGTTCTTGTGATGCTTCGTTTTGATTAATTTCAGGCTCTTGACTAGCATTTGCTTGATTCACTGGCGTGAAAATTGCTAGTAAGAGCGTTAAAACAATCATAAATATACTGTGTTTTTTGTTCATTTTTCTACTCCTTCATCGTGTGTTCTTGATTCTAACGAAAAAAATCGAAGTTTTTACTTTCGACTGTTGACCAAACCATAACTGATTAATAACATTGACGTTGCCCATTCAGCAATCCTTTTACCTTATACAAAAAAGATGAAAACCATCTCTTTAATAGACATCGTCTCACGAGGATTTTGTGAGAATATTTTTTAAAAAAGACTTACCTCGTTGTTAATACCCTTGGTTCATAATTTATCATATCTATATTTCAAAATCAATTGTTATTATAAATAAAAAATAATTTTAAATCGATAAGTAGTGATGAATTAAATTATATTTGCGAATTATAATCATCCAAAACTGTTTGACTGCTGTTTTTGGTTGACAAGCACTTTTTTATTCTTTATAAATCCAGGACATTACTTTTTCGGATGAATATCCAGTTTTTTTGTCTAAATACTTATAAGTGTCAAAAAATTGAACAAACTCTTCAAGGCTTTTTGGATCAGTAATCTTTATCGTGTTAGCTAATTGATGATTGTGATGATTATTCTTCGAGTAAACTATCCAAACTTCTTTATCATCAATAGAGATAATTTGATAATGACTAGGATAAGCCTTCTTTTTAAAAAGATGAACTTGAAAAAGGGTGTTAAGATTTTGTCTTTTAATCAGTTGATTATGGACATAATCAACCAGAACAAATCCACAGTAAATAATGACAATCGGAATAAAGAAGCGAACAACATCATTGGACTCATTGATTGGTGATGAAAATAAATGAAGGACCCCTGATAAAACTAGATAGATAGTACCAAGCATAAGGATCATCTGACCAAAGTTAATCAACAGACTAAGCTTTTTAAAATAATCACTATCTTCATCTGTTCTGACTTGCTGGGTTACTAAATGCAAAAGACGCGCTTTATCCCGTTCTTTGATATTTTTTGTTGTATACAATAGAACATATTTTTCTTGAACTAAGTGAGTTTGAACCCAATCTAGTTCCTGCTCACTCAGTCGATCAGTAAATAACCTTATAAATTTATCAGCAACAACTTCATTAAAAAGAAAATCAATATCCATTTGATTGTCTTTTGATTGTTGATGTTTTTTAATAAGATAAAGTATGTCTTGATTAAATGTCATAAGTTAATTATCACCTCATTAATTATATCACAGTCTATCACGAAACAAACGGTTTGTTTATCCAATCCTTTCTAGATGCTCGCATTAAAAATGACAAATTCTTCCATAGGCAGAGCATAGCCAACAGCATAAAAAAGCTGGTTCACTTCTAAACCAGCTCTATTAGAAAATTATTGGTTCGCTTTAATAAAACTCTCAGCATTACTAACATTAGGATTTCTTAAAACATCTTTTTCAGCAATCAGTGCAGGTGTCGAAGTAATTCCATGCAGTTTTACCAACCTCATAAATTCTTCGGGATTATCTTCTCGTTTAACAACCTCAATGACATCGTTGTATTTACCCCGAAGACCTAAATCTAAATATTTCTTTAGTGCGATGCATTGTCCGCAATTATCTTGTGTTAACATTTTTATCATACTATCTA
Source organism: uncultured Erysipelothrix sp. (assembly GCA_964635335.1). Taxonomy (GTDB): domain Bacteria; phylum Bacillota_I; class Bacilli_A; order Erysipelotrichales; family Erysipelotrichaceae; genus DUUI01. The sequence continues at coordinate 5,674 of CAZWPP010000025.1, forward strand.
TTTATTGCTGGTTTCTCAAAATAGAAGTCATCATCTGCCAGAGCTTCTGATTTCATTTTTTGATAACCATTTCCTTTCATTGAAAAATTATCCATTGTTTTTGTTTCAGTATTCAATCCATTCAGAACCACTGGATTCACTTCTTCATACTCAAAATAATTGTCAAACCCTAAGTTCATTAAAGCTTTGTTGGCGTTGTAACGAACAAATATTTTTACATCATGCGACAAATCAACTTTATCATAAATTTGTTCAATTAAAGCAATTTCTTGTTCATAAAGTTCTTCTAACAAACTCATCGTGAACTTTTTCATCTCCCCTTGTAATTCAATATCAAAGTTCTCATAAAGAAGTGTAGCAAGTCTGCCAACATAAAGTCCATGAATCGATTCATCTCTTAATATTAGATTAATGATTTCACCTGCTTGCATCAGCTTCCCTTGACCATAAAACCAAAGCGGATAATAGAATCCCGAATAAAATAACCATGACTCTAAAAAGACACTCGCAACCATTGCTTTGTATTGAGCAATCTCAAAATCTAATTGAGTAAAATTCACATTCTCCATATTATAGTTCCGTTGATAGGTCATTTTGTCCAAATGTCGATAATGTCCAACAATAATATCTAGTATTTTTTGTAGATACTCATTTTTTTCACCCCAAACAAAAAGTTCATCAATTTGCTCATTAGACATATACGTCATAAAAATATTGGAATAACTTTTTGCGTGGACTGCATTTTCCATCGCAGCCATAAAGTTCAGAACTGATTTAGCTTGATGCATTTCCTCAGGCATCGATCTAGAGACAACAGGCATTCCAATATCTCCTTGATACGTATCCAAGAATGTCAATACTTGAAGATTTTCTGCATAGGCATCTTGTACGTTTTTAGGTAAAATATGCCAGACATTGAGATCTGGTTGCATCGCAATATCTTCTGGTCTCCAGAATTGAGATAAGTTTTGTTCATAAAAACTTTGAGTAAAATCATCTTCAGGAACATTCCAGTTAGCCCCTGTATATTGTTTATTTTTCATCATTGTGTTCTCTTTCTAGACAGCGCATGCTTCGCATTCTTCAATCTTGAGTTTTTGAGTTCGAGTATAGTAAAGGGTTTTAATCCCCATGTGGTGTGCATAGAGGTAATAACGTTGTAATTCTCTTGTCGTTACATCTGACGTAATACACAACTCAAAACTTATCCCTTGATCGACATGCTTTTGAGCCGTCGCAATCACATCAATTAGCTTATATTTATCCATTCGATACGCTGTCTCATACATAAACTCAGCCGTATCTAAAGCTGGTGATGGGAAGTATGTTTTTGAATTCCCATACGTTCTTTCTTCAACTAATTGTTTAACAGGAGTAATCGATGGTGTCGCACTCATTACATAGGCAATCGAGCCATTAGGAGCTACTGCCAAACGATTCGAATTGTATAAACCGTAAGCAATCACTTCTTCTTTGAGTTCTTGCCATTCATCATTAGTAGGAATATGAATGTCCTTAAACAGTTCCTTAACTACTTCGGTTTTTGGTCTTATTTCGTGTCGATTTTCAAAATATTCTCCACTAGCATACTTGGACTCCTCAAAACCATAAAACACTTTTTTAGTTTCCTTCGCTTTTTCCATTGAATGTTTCAATGAGTAGAAATTAATCATGTTAAAGAACACATCCACTAAATCTAAATCTTCTTCACTACCAAAAGCAATATAATTTTCTGCAATAAATCCATGATGACCCATAACTCCAAATCCAACTGAACGCATCAACCGATTCGCTTTAGCAACAGCAGGTACATATTCAATATTTGTTTTCTCTGAAACAGAATTCATAACATCCATTGCAGCATAAACAGTTTCTTTGATGCTATTGTGCTTAATCATGTTTGCCATGTGACCAGAAGATAGATTGCACGATACATCCAACCCAATTTGATCTTTTTCCCGTTCGTTATAATCTGCATACTTGGACACAACGGTTGGTTGAAGTATTTCAGAACACAAGTTTGAAAACTTAATCTTATCTTTTAAAGGGTTTTGATTGTTAACGTTATCAGCAAACATTAAATAAGGATATCCTGACTCCCCTTGTACTTGAGCAATCAAGTCGAGTAGTTTTCTAGGATTCATCTTTTTCTTACGAACCTTAGGGTTTTCCATTAACTTGTCATACCATTTATCCATTTCAATAGCTATGTCCCCAAATACAATGCCATACTCATCAAAGACCGTTTTTGGATAAAAAGCATACATGTCTTTATCTTCTCTAGCCAATTCAATAAATTTATCAGGAATTACAACCCCTAAAGACAAGGTTTTAACCCGAATATCATCATCTGCATTCAATTTTTTTGTCATCAAGAAGTCTTCAATATCTGGATGAAACACATTGAGATAGGCAGCCCCAGCACCAGGACGTTGACCCATTTGATCAGCATATCGAAAAGCATTGTCTAGTAATTTAATAACTCCGACAACCCCTTTTGCTACATTTTCTACTCCTTTGATACTTTCCCCTTTAGCACGCAAGTTACTTAAATGTAACGATACACCTCCTCCTATTTTTGATAATTGCATCGCAAATTCTTGAGCTCTCGCAATATCATTTAAGGAATCATCTACTTCTAATAAGAAACAAGAAACAAATTCCCCTCGACGTTTCTTGCCTGTATTTAGTAGTGTCGGTGTTGCTGGTGTAAAGTCTTGAGCAATCAACCTCTCAATTAAGCGTCTTGCTTTCACAATATCACCATCTCCATGGTATAGCGCTGTAAATGCTAAACGATCTTCATAACGTTCAAGAAATACTTTTTTATCGTTAGTTTTGAGGGCATAGTCATTGTAAAACTTAAATGCTCCCATGTAGGTAGGGAATCTAAATTTTTGTTTGTAAGCATAATCAAAAATAGATTCAATTTCATCAAAAGTATAGAGATCTAAAAACTCTTTTTCAATGTAATCATTTTTAACAAGATGATCTATTTTTTCTTCCAACGAATGAAAGAACTGAGTTCGTTTATTCACTTCACCAATAAAATAAGCATGAGCAGCTTCTTTATCTTTATCTAAATCCTTAATTCTTCCTTCTCCATCAACTATCTGATTATTCAACAAAATCCAATCAGGAATTTGTAAATTTAATGTTTCTTTCTTTTCACTCATCGTCTCTCTCCTCTATGTATTTTTTAACAATCTCAATTTCATGTTCAAAGCCCGAACCTTCAAACTTCAAAACAAGTGGAATTTTATAGATATCCTGAATCTTATCGCCCGCAGCTCCATAATTGGTTCCCCAATTACGATTGCCACTCACAGCAACTCCGATACAGTCCAAATAATGTTTACGTAACACACGAATAGTACTTATTGGAATTTCACCAAAATTAAAACTTCGTGTTATTAAAAAGAACTTCCCTTGATCAAAGGGTATATCATCTTTATCGATTTGATACACAGGATAACCCAGCTTTTTAGCAAACCGCAGTGACAATCCTGTGAGACTATCTACAATTATGAACATCATGATCTCCTTTTTACGTGTAAGGTTATTGTACATAATATGAGACATCATTTCGATACAAATAATCGTACATTAATGATAAACGTTAAACTTTTAACTTTATTTGTTTTATTTCTTTTTTCACATCCACTCATCATACAAAAAAGATAAAGCTCTTACCCTCTATCTTCTATGGATGAATCTCTTGAATCCGACTAAATATCGCATCAACACTCGCATCGATTCGATCTTGATAACCATCAATTTCAAAATACTTGGTTGCATCAAGAACTTTAAACTGTGTCCGGTTATCTAATAATCCACGATATACCCATGTTGGATGTGCTTGTAAAGAATTAATTGTTACTTCTTGACCCTTTTTACGAAATTCAAGCTCAATAATCACTCCATGTTCTCCTTCAAACGATTTATCTGGCATTGTTTCATGACGTTCATTTGACAAGAAATTTCCTAACGAATATAGAATTACCTTTTTTTGACCATTGATTATAACAATTTCATTTTGTTGAACAACTCGTGGTCCATTCCCCACAACTACATCTGCTCCATAACTTAACAAGCGATGATAGAGTTCTTTAGTCTTTGGATCTGGTGTTGTTGTATAGCGAGTTCCTTTGTACGCCAAAACAATAACAACATCTACTTCATTTCTGATTTGTTCAATTTGTTGTTTAATAACTTCTTCCTGTTTTAGGGAAGTCACTGTTTTGACAACATCTTCTTGTTTTAAATAGCTATCCATATTACTGTAGCTATCACTATAGGCTAACATCGCAATTTTAATACCATTAATATCGTGGATGTGGGGTTGTGTTTCATTTAGTCCCAGCACACTTAGACCTTGGCTTTCAATTGCATCTTTGGAGAGCTTTAGCCCTCTTATCTGGCTATCCAACTGATGATCCGTCGCCAAATTGATACTATCAATTCCACTGTTCTTCATGGCTTGAATAACCAAAGGGTTTGCGTTATACAAAGCATCCCCAACTACAGGATGGATTGGACTCACTGTTCCTAACAAATTTGAAACTGTTATGTCGGCTTTTGATAATAAGTGCTTAACTGGTTCTAGTTGAGCGTCAAAATTCATTTTTTGAATTGTTGGATCATACGCTTTTTGCATCACAATATTTCGATAAAAGAAATCACCCGTAAACATAACAGTTGCGATTGATTCTTTTACAGGAGTTTCAGGAGTTGGGATTGTTTCTGGTATTGGTTTAGGTGTGACATCTACTGTCTTCTGTTCATCAACTTGTTGATTGTTTAAATACACTGTATACACACTCAAACCAACCAAAACAATAAGTAACCCGGAAAGTAGTATTGCTTTCTTCATCAATGACTGTGTGTTCATCTCTATCTACCTTTCTAAATTCAACTGATCAAGTACACCAAAGTGTGCTTTTTGAATTCTATCAATTGTTTCTTTATTTAGATTTAGATCAACTTCCCCATTCAGAACTTGTTGAGTCGACAACACATAATATGTATACAGCTCTTCTTGATTGGAATGAACTTGATTTTTACTTTCTCGATAGACCCATGTTGGATGAGCAACTATCGATTCAATAGCTACCGGATACCCAAGTTTTCGTTCAATATTAATTTCCATAATAAGTCCTCGTTCAGTCCAGATGTTGTTGACTGATTCTAAGCGTTGGTTACTTAGAAAATTACCTAACGAGTACAAAATAAACTTCTTTTGACCATCTTTCTCAATTATTTCAGTTGGTTGAACTACGTGAGGATGATTCCCCAATACTATATCAGCACCCCAATCAATCATCTTGGTAAACAAAGCCTTTTGACTTGTGGTAGGTGTTAACACATATTCCACCCCCATGTGAGGATAGACAACGATTATATCCGCAATCTTTTGAGCTTCAAGAATATCTTCATGGATGTTTTTTTCAATAAGAGGTTCCAACTTTAAATCATACTCTTGTTTCGTAATTGTCTTTTCCATACCATTGAAACCAAAGGTATAAGCTAAGAAAGCTAACTTAATTCCATTGACTTCTTTTACTAAAATTGGTTGATTTTCGCTCATATTTGTTCCAATGGTGCTTATTCCTTTGTCATTAAAAGCATAATAGGTTGAATCAATTCCAGGACCTCTCGAATCGATTTGATGATTATTTGCTAGACTGACAATGTCGTAGCCTGCCTCTTTAATGGCATCAACTATTTCGATAGGTGCATTAAAAACAGGGTATTGAAGATAAGGATACTGAGGCCGGATGGTTCCTTCAAAATTACCAATTGTGATGTCAGCGCTTTTTAAAAGCGGTTTTATTTTCTCAAAAACATTATGAAAATCATACGTGTCACTATCTTCATCGTGAGCACTTAAGTAAATTGGACGATGAATTAAGATATCTCCATTCGCCATTAATTTGAGTTGAGAATCATATTTAGTTTGATCATGAGTAATTGATCCTCGTATTTCAATGTTCTTTTCTTCTTTTGATATTAATTTGGTGGAAATCAGTAAAGCAAACAAACAAAAAAGAAGGAAAAGAATAACTTTAACTTGTTTTTTAAGTTTCATTGTTATTTCTCCTTCTTTTATTGTACGTTAATCAACGATTTGCTTCAATCATTAAGTCAGCTAACCTTTTTGAAAACTCAACTGGATTTTCAATTGGTAATCCCTCAATTAATAACGCTTGATCATACAATAAGCTTGCGTAATCAGCAATTCGATCTTCTTTAACTTTTTGAAGTGTTTCGAATAGTGGATGCTCTGGATTAATCTCTAAGATTCTCTCTGCTTTCATGCGTTGCGATTCATCAGGATTCATTGCTAGTACTTTTTCCATTTCAAAACTTAATCCTTCACCACTCACTAAACACACAGGATGTGTTTTAAGACGTGATGTTAATCGAACATCACTCACTTTGTCTTTCAGAGCTTCTGACAACTTATCAATTAGTGTTCGATTGTCTTCTGTTAGTTTTTCTAATACTTCTTTTTTGGACTCATCTATCTCTAAATCACTTTGATTCGCTGCTTTGAACTCCTTGTCCTCATAACTATTCATAATTCTTATCGCAAATTCATCAATATCATCCATAAAGATTAGTACTTCGTACTCTGCATCCAATAAGGTTTCTACAACTGGAAGTTGTCTTGCTTTAAGGATTGATTCTCCTGGTACATAATAGATTTCTTTTTGGTTCTCTTTCATACGAGACACATATTCAGCAAGTGTTACAAGTTTATCCTCATAAGTTGAAGTAAAGAGTAATAAATCTTTTAGTTCATCTTTGTTTTGACCAAAATGATTATAAACACCAAACTTTAATTGCATCCCAAATTCTTTGTAGAACTCTTCATATTTTTCTCGATCATTCTTCAGTAACAGTTCTAATTCACTCTTGACTTTACGATTAATTCGATTGGCAATGGCTTTAAGTTGGCGATCGTTTTGTAAAACTTCTCGAGAGATATTAAGATTCAAATCTGCAGAATCGACAACTCCTTTGACAAATCCAAAATGGTCAGCAATCAAGGCTTCGTTGTGATCTTGAATAAAGACACTGCGTGAGTACAGCTCAAGTCCTTTCTTAAAGTCACTTTGATAATAGTTAAATGGTGCGTGATTTGGAATAAAGAGTAAGGCGTTAAATGATAAGGATCCCTCTACTTGCATATGAATTGTTTTTAAAGGAGCTTCGTAATCATTGAAACGCGATTTATAGAACTCATCGTACTCTTCTTGGGTAATTTCACTTTTAGCACGTTTCCATAAAGGAATCATTGAGTTTAATGTTTCTGTTTCGCCTTCTTCATTCTTCATGATAATTGGATAACGAATGTAATCAGAATACTTTTTAACGAGTTGTTTAATTTTGAATTCATCAAGGTACTCGTCAAAATTAACATCATCGGTGTTTTCTTTTAAATATAAAACAACTTCTGTTCCTCTGTCACTCTTATCTACTTTATTGATTGAGTAACCATCTGCTCCTTTTGACATAAATACATTAGCTGTCTCTTCTTGTTCACTTTTACTTAAGACATGCATCTCTTTAGCAACCATAAAACCAGAGTAGAATCCTACCCCAAACTGACCAATAATATCCACATCCGCGATGTCTTCTTCGAGTGCTTTTTTGAATGCTCCGCTGTCTGAATGAGCTATTGTTCCTAGATTTGTTTCTAGTTCTTCTTTTGTCATTCCAATACCAAAGTCTTTAATGCTAATCGTTCTCAAGTCTTTGTTGACTCGTACCTCTATTTTAAGGTCTTCTTTATTAAAAGATATTTTGTTATCCTCTAGAGATTGAACATAAAGTTTGTCCATTGCATCGGATGCATTCGAGATGAGTTCTCTTAAAAAGATTTCTTGATTTGTGTAGATTGAATGAATCATTAAGTCTAATACTTTTTGTGATTCAGCTTTAAACTGTTTTAACTTTGTCATAAACCCTCCTGATTAGCACTTATAATTATCGAGTGCTAATCCTATTTTATCTGAATTTATGTAAATGTCAAATTGAACTCTCCAAATATTTTTATAACATTTTTGTCACCTTATAGAAAATTAGGGCTTCTCTGATATAATAGGGCATATGGGAAAATTTGATAAGCGTGTAGAACAAGCGACACAGATGTCCGCTAGAACAAAAAAATGGATAGCTAATGGTATTAGCTTTTTTGGTATTATCATCACGGCAGCTGTAACAATCTGGGCTTATCAAGAAGGTCTTCTGACGGATGCCCAAAAGATGGCTAATTTTATTGGTCAGTTTGGTGTCTGGGGAACGATGATTTTTATTTTAATTCAAATTTCTCAAACAGTGATTCCTATTATTCCAGGCGCACTGACGTGTGTCGCTGGTGTTGTTATTTATGGTTATGGTTGGGGTCTACTTTGGAACTATATAGGTATTGTCATAGGTTGTGCTATTCTTTTCAGACTCGCTCGTCGTTATGGAAAAGCATTTGTTCGTTTACTAGTCAGTGACAAGACTTATAACAAATATATCGGATGGTTGGATGAAGGAGATCGCTATGAACGCTTCTTTATCTTTATGATGATTTTTCCGGTTTCTCCAGCTGATTTCTTGTGTGCGCTAGCAGCACTAACAAAAATGACTTTTAAACGGTATATGACCATCATCATCCTGACAAAACCCTTCTCTATCTTTGTGTACTCGTATGGTTTAACCAAGTTGATAGAGATTGTCTATAATTTCTTTGTGCATTAATTGAAGTTTTCGAACTTAAAATAATTTTTTCTATCCTGTAGTAGTCAATCGTCTTAAAAAAAATCTGAATACATAAAAAGAGCGACTCAATCGCTCTTTTTTAACGTCTACCTCTTGATTGACAACCCATGTTTTGTTTGAATCGGAAGGATTCACCATTTTCAAATGCTTCAATTCCAGCATCATATTGTTCTTGGGTAATTTTTCCTTCTTCTAGTAGTTCAGTTAAACGTTCTTGATGCTGTTCAGTAATCACTTTCTTTTCAGCTTCACCAACATTACTCAAATCACCACGATGACGATTACTTAGTTGAGGAAGTTTTCCAGCTTCAATTTCTTTAATTGCTGCATCATATTCTTCTTGAGTAATTGTTTTGTCGGTTAGTTGAGCTTGCAGACGTTCTTTACACTCTTCTAGCTTTTCTTCAGTTGGTTCAATGTTTCGTTGGTATTCATGGCGCATCATATTCGAACTCATTCCACGACCAAACATATTTTGTTGTAGTAGTTCTGGGAACTCACCTTTTGCTATTGAAGCAATAGCCTTATCATACTCTTCTTGAGTAATTAATTTGTCAGCAAGTTTTGCATCTAATACTTCTTTACAGTTTTCAAGTGCTTCTTTCTTTTCTTCATCACTCAATTCAATCTGTGATCTTATTCTATCAGTATCACCAAACATGTTATTTTGAAAACCTTTAGCATTAACAGCTGAATAGCCCACAAATCCAAAGAGAACAATGACGACTAAGGCGATTAAACCTTTTTGATATGTTTTCATATTTACCTCCTATAAGCTCTCTGCTTATACTGTTATATTAAACCAGT
>CAZWPP010000026.1:0-4398 GCA_964635335.1 uncultured Erysipelothrix sp.
AACGTGCTTCATAAATTGATTTAATAATGTCATCGGTACTTTGTTCTTGGATATCAATTTTTTCAATCGATAGCCGTTCAAACAGAGTAATAATCACTTGCTTTTCAACAGCTATCGTATTTTCAATGACAACGGTTAATGTCTTACTATCAACAAGAACATCGATGACACCAGGCAATACCGATAGGTCCTGTAACTTTTCAGATGACACATCACTTAGTTTTACGATAATTCTCTTCTGTAAACTATACTTCTTTTTGAGATTCACTAAAGAATCATCATAGATAATTTCACCATGATTGATGATAATGACACGATCACACAGCGATTCAACATCACGCATGTCGTGTGTCGTGATTAATATAGTTACTTGCTGATCCTGATTGATTTGTTTTAATGTTTCAAGAATCTTTGCTTTAACAACAACATCTAGTCCAATCGTTGGTTCATCCAAAAAGAGTATCTTAGGGGAATGAAGCAAAGCAGCAGCTAAATCTGCTTTCATACGCTGTCCTAGCGATAAAGTTCTGACTTGCTTGAGCTTTATCTCTTCTAAGTCTAAAATGTTGTCTAAATAGCGATAGCGAGCAGTATATTCTTCACTAGACAATTCATAGATTTCTTTAAGTAAAAGAAGATTATCGCGAACATCTAGATCCCACCATAACTGTGTCTTTTGTCCAAAGACTACACCAATTGATTTTGCGTTTTCAACTCGGTTTAGATGTGGTTGTAAATCATTGACTAAGCACTCGCCGGTTGTAGGTACTAAGATACCCGATAGCATTTTGATGGTCGTTGATTTTCCTGCACCGTTCGGTCCTAAAAAACCAACAATTTCTCCAGGTTCAATAGTAAAATTGATCGATTTTACCACATTTAAATGTTTCTTAGTTCTTTTAAATAGACTTTCTCGTTCAACAATCACAAATTCCTTTTGTAAATCATGAGCTGCAATAATTGGTAGATTAGTTTCCTGATCCCTCATAACGATTTGTCCCCCTTTTCCAAATAAGTGTTGATATCAAAATTAACGACAACCAAATTGTCAGTGTCTTGATGATTAGTTCCATCGTAAACCCGTTCATAAAGATTGCTTGTACAGGTATGTAAGCAGTTAATGCATAAGCTAAAACAAAAGTAAGTAAAGTCTGTAATAGTTGAGGGTAAATTGTCATGGGATATTTCGCAAAATCACCGAAGCTATATAATGACTTAACAACTGGAAATCCATTCTTTATCCAAAAGGCACTCGCAGTCCCGATAATTTTTAAACAGGTATAGGTAGTGCTTCCAACGATTGTAAAGAAAAGAATTTGTAAGAGAGTAACGACTGATATTGGTATGTGTAAGTTAAACAGAGCATAGAACACCAAGATTAACCCAATAAAGAATTCTGAGAGTGCATCAAACTGAATGCGTTCAATAATAATCTGATACAGTGGACTAATAGGGCGAGTTAAATACTTGTCAAACTCTCCTAAAATGTATCCTCTAGTCGCAAATACCCACAAATAATCACTATAGAAGTGATCCAGACCTCGTGTTAGTTGAGAGAATCCATAAAGAGCAATCATTTGATAGAATGAAAATCCCTCTAAATTAGGAACACTCTCAAAGATTATGTTTAGAAAAAGAATTGAACTGAATTGGATAATCAAAAAAGCTAATATTCCTATATAAAAATTAATGAGTGAATGACTTTGGATTTTTAGAGCTAACTTAAATCGAAGTTTATAAACCCGAAGATATTGTTTCAACTTTTTCATCTTAACCTCCTGCTATCGTCATGTGATAGATTGCTTTTTTCCAAAAACGATAAGCGATTAGACTTAGTAGTAGAATCCATACGACTAATATAAAAATAATGTTCAATGCTTGGTTAACTCCCATGTGATTTAGTAAAATCGATACTGGAGCGAAATTCATATAGTAAAATGGTGTTTTTTGTAATAATGAGACAATTGATGGTGATAAAAAAGTAAGTGGGAATAAAGCACCACTTGCTAATCGAAAGAGGGTTTCTTTCATTAACAAAAAGCCCCACATGTAATTAACATAAAAACTAAATAGACCAACAACAAAGTCCAACAAGATAGAAACAACGAGACTTAAAAGAATAGTAATAACAAAAAGAGAAATGTTAGTTATCGTAAAACCGTAACTTAAGATATCTTCTTGATATAAAAAAAAGAAGACTGATAAGAAAGGGATGATGACATACAAAAAGGTAAACAAAATGCTACCCAAAGCAGTTGAAATTACTTTACCAAAATACGAAACAGGTCGTATTAAATAATTTGATATACTACCATCCATAATCTCCATGGCGATACTACGATCGACATCTGTGTAAATTAATCGAAAGGAAAGAGTTGAGAAAACAACATAAAAAACCATCTGAAGGTAATTAAACCCATTAATCAGGGTTTCATTAGAACCTTCAAAAATTGCTTTCCATATATAAACCATCGCAAATAAAGTGATAATCTCTGAGATTAAAAACAAATAAAAGGATGTTCGATAGACTTTTCTTTCTTTAAAGACAGAATGAACAAAAACTAGATATTTTTTCATGTAACAATTATAACATTCTTGTAGAAGAAAACCCAAGTTTTACTTATATTTTTTAAACTATGATTCACATGTTGAATAAATCCAACAGTGTGACATGCACCACATTAACCGTTTCATTGTTAAGGCTGATGAAACTAATCACACAATAAAAAAAAAGACAACTCTATCATGAATTGTCAGGATTGTTAATTGGTGACCCGTACGGGATTCGAACCCGTGAATGCATGCGTGAAAGGCATGTGAGTTAACCGTTTCTCCAACGGGCCAATTTTTTCAAGTGCTTTCATAATATACATTATTTTTAATAAGATTGCAAGGTCTTTTTAAATAATTGTTAGATTCTGTTATAATAGTCTCATGAAAAAATTATTCGCAAGTGATTATGATGGGACACTGTATCTCAATGAAACTGTCAGTAGGACTGATTTAGAAGCTATTCATGATCTTCGTGGTAAAGGTCATTATTTTGGATTGTGTAGTGGGAGACACTTAGATTCATTGTTAGAAGAAGTAGACCGGTATGAAATTCCATTTGATTTTCTTGTTGGAAACAATGGATCGGCCATTATGAACCAATCTAGAGAAGTCCTCAAGATTCATACCATGGATTTAGAAAATGTCATTGCCTTAAGAGAATTCTTCAGAAAGGAATTGTCTTTAGAAGTATACTTTCTAGCAGTGAACAATGGATTCACTTTTGGTAACGAAATCTATCAAACAGGTAGTACGTTTATGTTAAACCACACCAATACTTTTGATGAATTTTTAAGTGACAATGTCTCGATCTTATTTTCAGAAGCAATTGATCCACGCAACACTCAGGCAATCGTTAAGAAACTTCAAGAACGGTTTCCTCATCTATACATTTTTAACAATCAACCCTTCATCGACATTACCCAAGAATATGTTGTGAAGACGAATGGACTCAAGCACATTGCTGATTATTTTAAGGTGTCTTATTCTTCTGTGTCGGTCATTGGTGATAGTTACAACGACATTCAAATGATCCAGGCATTCGATGGGTATGTCATGAGAAGTGGAGAGGAACCTATAAAAAAAGCTTCGACTAAACACGTGAACAGTGTTCGTGAAGCCATTGAAGATGTTCTTAAAGATTGAAAAAGTACATAGCAATTTGAAAATAAATAAAAATGGACCATGTATCGACCACCGTAGTAATGATTGGTGAAACCATAACAGCAGGGTCAAAATTCAATTTTTTGGCTAGAAGTGGTAGAGTAGCACCAATCAATTTTGAGACAATCACTGTAAAAACAAGCGTGCTACTGACAACAACCGCAATGGTTAAATCACCATAAACTAAGTAAATACGCAGTGCGTTTGCTAAAGCTAAAATTAACGAAATAATGACTGAAACTCGAAATTCTTTTATGAAAACTTTGAGAAAATCACTTAATTCAATGTCATGAGTCGCTAATCCGCGAATCACTAAGGTTGATGATTGTGAGCCGCTGTTTCCGCCTGTATCCATCAGCATTGGAATAAAAGAAACAAGCAATGGGACTGCTTCAAAAGCATGATCGTATTGACTAATCAGTGCTCCAGTAATGGTAGCGGAAAACATCAGTGCTAGCAGCCAACCAATTCTTTTTTTGACATGATGAAGGACACTAGTTTCAAGATAAGAATCATTAAGAGATGAAACACCTGACATCCCTAAAATGTCTTCGTCTGCTTCTTCGGTAATAATGTCTAAAATATCATCTACGTTAATAATTCCAATAAAATCATTGGCATTGTTGACAACAGGTAATACCCAAAAGTCGTAATCACTAAATATTTTCGCAACTTCTTCTTTGT
>CAZWPP010000026.1:4408-6761 GCA_964635335.1 uncultured Erysipelothrix sp.
GAATAGTTGTTTCTTCCATAAAGTCAATCAATTTAGTTTCAACAGGAAACAACAATAGATTTTTAGTGTTGATTTCACCAACTAACTTATTGTTTTCGCTCAGAAAGAGGCGGTCATCCAATTGAGTAATGGAACTTGCTCGTAAAAGATCAATTGTTTCTTTAATAGTATTTTGTGGAGATAAAACAAGGAAATGTTTACTGAGAAGTTGGCCTGCACTATCTTTAGGATAGGTGCTAATGGATTGGTAAAGTTCTAAATGATAAGCATCAAGTTTCTCAATATTTTGAGGTTCCAGGTGATTGACGACTTCAAAAAAATCATTGAGTTCTAAATAGCTTAAATAATCGTTAAATTGACTCGTTGGTAGTAGCTCGATTAATTGGTTAAGAGAGTATTTGTCGAGGTGTACAAAGACTTCTGCAGCGATCCGTCCATCGAGTTTTTTAAAAATTGTAAAGGCATCGAGTTCATCTAAATGTTCGAACTGACTCGCAATGTCATAAGGGTGGAGTTTATTGAGTTCTGCTGACTCCATGTTTAAAAGGATGTTTTTCATAATGTGTCTCGCTTTCTGTTGTATTTGATTGGAACGTTATGGACCTATAACTGGCCTGCTCATCACTTAACATATCATCAGCTCCTTTCATTAAAAAAACCCTGTCAAAAGGAGGGTTCATCACACAGGTGATAGTTACTCTCCGTTTGGGCTTTAGCTTTCTAGGGCATGTTGTTACATTAGTTGACACCTTGATCGATGACAGCTGCTAACCACTATGAACAAGTCTCCTTATTTACAGGGCAGTAACCTAAATCCCTAGAGTAACCTTACTTACCGGACCGACTAATTATAGCATAATTCATTACAAGTATGTTGATATTAAGACGATAAATGTTAGAATCATACTATGTTTTAAGCTACGGGGAGGTAAGCATGAAAGAACTCAAAGGTTTTTTGATTATTCTAGGGTGTCTGTTTATTGGAAACATCCTTTCTGAACTGTTAACAATCTCAATTCCTGGATCAATACTAGGAATGATCCTTTTGTTGATACTCTTAATAACTCACATCGTTAAACTGGAACAGGTAGAAAAAACATCAAGTTTTCTGTTATCCATTATGTTAGTGATGTTTATTCCTGGCGCAGTAAATCTGATGAATGTTATTCAAAAATTTGAAAATGTTATTTTTCAAGTAGTATTCATCGTCATCGTTTCGACTGTTATCATCTTAATTGTGACTAGTCTCTCAATTGATAAATTGCTAGAGAAGGGAGGTAACAAGAATGAATAATCTTTTGGACACACCTCTTTTTGGTGTCACACTAACCATTGGGATGCTACTTCTCTTTCAATATCTCTTTAGAAAAACCAAAAATCCACTGCTCAACCCTCTCATCTTTGCGATTGGTTCCATTATTGGTGTCTTGCTACTTTTTAATATTCCATACGCATCTTATGAGAAAGGAGGACAATTAATTACCTTTTTTCTTGGTCCTGTAACAGTTTGTTTAGCAGTTCCTTTGTACAAACATATCGAATTACTAAAAAAACATGTTGTTCCAATTCTAATAGGTTCTCTAATTGGTGTCATTACTTCATTAAGTTCGATTCTTGTTTTAGGAAGAGTATTTCAGTTAAATAGGGAAATGATTGCTTCACTATTACCCAAAGCAACCACCACCGCAATTGCGATTGATTTAGCGAAAGAAGCACAAGGAGATCCAACACTGACTGTCTTTTTTGTTGTGATTGCTGGGACAATTGGTTATATGTTTGGCGAACAGATACTGAAACTTTTCAAGATAAAATCCAGTGTTGCGAAAGGTATTGGGATGGGGACTGCAGCCCATGTCTTTGGTACGAATCGTGCTCTATTAATGTCTGATGAAATAGGGGCAATGAGTTCTTTAGCGATTGGAATCGCTGGATTAATGACAACTCTACTTCTTCCATTGTTCTTATTGTTTGTTTGAATGGTATAATAACATAAAAAAACCCACTAATTAGTGGGATAATTTAAGAATGGTGCGCGTGAGAGGACTCGAACCTCCATGGTTGCCCGCTAGATCCTAAGTCTAGTGCGTCTGCCAGTTTCGCCACACGCGCGATTGCTATTTGATTATATAAAACAACCATCCAAATTGCAAGAGATTTTTAAATTATTTTGAATTCTCTGAAAAGTATAAATTTTCTCCAAGACTAAATAGGGTAATCGCTTGAATCAGCTCTTTATCAAACTCATTCACATAAGAAAGTTGAATTGCACCTTTCGATGTCTTGTAAGAGGACAGTTCGTTTCGAAAGTGTTCAATCGCATTTGGACCAGGATACAAACCAATGTGATTCTTAT